>JBKJUI010000445.1:0-7473 GCA_046590775.1 Acidimicrobiales bacterium | reverse complement strand
GGGGAGGGGGCCCGGACGCGCTGGCGCGGTCGGCCCCGGGAGGCGGGAAAGCTGGTGCGCAGCGCCTCGTGGCGGGACACGACCTCGCTGAGCGCCCGTTCGAGCGCCGCTCCGTCGAGGGGGCCGACCAGCCGGTGGGCCGACGGCATGTTGAAGAAGGGGTTGCCGGGAACCAGCTGGTCGAGGAACCACAGCGTCTCCTGGGCGAAGGAGAGCGGGAGGTCGGCGTCACCGGCCCGCGCGATGGCCACCAGCGGAGGGAGGGTGGTTCCGCTCCGGCCCGCCTGGGCGTCGACCACCCGGGCCAGCCCGGCGATGGTCGGCGCGTCGAACATGGCCCGCAGGGGGATCTCGGCGGACAGCGTGTCGCGTACCTTCGACACGACCCTGACGGCCAGGAGCGAGTGACCGCCGAGGTCGAAGAAGTTGTCGTCCACCCCGGCCACGGCGATCCCGAGGACGTCGGTCCAGATGTCTCGAAGCGCCTCCTCGGTGCGCGTCCGGGGAGCCACGAGCGGGGTGGCCGAGCTGCTCCTGGTCCCGGGCGGAGGTGGCAGGGCCCTGCGGTCCACCTTGCCGTTGGGCGTGAGGGGGAGGGCGTCGAGGGCCACGACGGTGGACGGGACCATGTACTCGGGGAGCGAGGCCCGCAGGGCGGCCCGGAGGTCGTCCGACAGGAGGCGGGCCCGCTCGGCGCGCCGGCGGGCGCCCAGGGGGTCGGTGGCCAGCGTCCGCTCTTCGTCGGGGGCCGCCGCCGGGAAGCCGAGGCGTGGGCGTGGCGTCGGCCGGCCCTGCAGGAAGACTGCGTCAAAGGCGCCACCCGGGTGGCCGCCGGCCCAGCTGCACTCGACGGTGAAGCCCATCTCCTCGCCGAGCGCGCAGAGCTCCTCCGGGTCGATGCCGCGTGCCTCAGCCCCGGCCGGAGCCGAGGGCCCGGCGGTCGTGAGCTCTCGGAACAGCCGCACGTCCGCCTCGACCCGGGCGTTCGGGACCCTGGCCACACCCAGCACGGCGCGGTCGGGCTCGGACAGCGCCCCCCGGAGCGCGTCCAGGCCTAGCCCCTCGAAAGGCCAGTCGAGCCAGTCCGACACCGCCAGCGGCTGGGCCCCGTGGCCGATGTGGAGGAGGACGTCGTAGCGGAACCGGGTCAGCTCGTTGTGGAGCCGTCCTCGCTTGAGGAGCACCTCGACGTGGCCGACCTCGGGGTTCTCACGGGCCATCGTGGCGAAGAAGGCGGGATCGAGAACCAGCTCGTCTTCCTCGGCCAGCCGGCGCTCGAGTGGGGCCCGCAGCGCCGCGGTCGGCTCGGAGGGATCGGTCGTCGCCCGCGTGAGCGACGCCGAGAAGGCGCCCAGCAACGGCAGGCTGCGCACGTCGCCGAGCAGCACTGCGCCCCCGTCCGTCACCCTCGCGGCGACGTGGGCCACGACCCGCCGCAGGTGGTCGGCGGAGGGGAAGGCCTGGACCACCGAGTTGAGGACGACGACGTCGAACTGGCCTTCCACGCCGGAGAGGTCGGCGGCCTCGCGGTGGAGGAGGCGGACGTTGCCGACGCCGGCCTCGGACAGCCGTCGCTCCAGCACGGCCAGCGTGTCGGCCGACAGGTCGGTCCCGACGTACTCCTGGCACGTGGGCGCCACCCGCCAGAGGAGCAGGCCTGTTCCGCAGCCCACCTCGAGCACCCTCGCCGGGCGGCGGTCGAGGATGCGGGAGACCGTCGCCCCGACGGCCTCGGCCATCTCCTCGGGCGGTATCGGCTCGCCGGTGTAGCTGCTGACCCAGCCCGAGGTGTCGAACGTCGGGTCGGCCACCTCGGCCTGCCGGTCACCCTGCGCCTGGTCGTACACCTGCTGCCACTCGGCCAGCCGGGCGGCGGCATGCGCTTCGGTGTCGGCGGCGGCTGCGAGCTCGACGGCTGCGTCGTCAGCCACGACGTAGGCCACCAGCCGGACGTCGCCCGGCGCGTCCTCCCGGGCGACCACGACCGCCGCCCGCACGGCGGGATGGGCCTCGAGGGCGGCCTCCACCTCGCCGCACTCGATGCGGAAGCCCCGCACCTTGACCTGGTGGTCGAGGCGGCCGAGGACCTCGACCGAGCCGTCGGGGCGCCAGCGGGCGAGGTCGCCGGTCTTGTACACGCGGGCGCCGGGGGTCGTCGCGCCCGGGTCAGGGAGGAAGCGCTCAGCCGTCAGGTCGGGACGGCCGCGGTAGCCACGGGCCAGGCCCAGCCCCCCGATGTGCAGCTCGCCGGCCACCCCGGCCTCCACCGGGGCGAGCTCGGCGTCGAGGATGGAGAGGGTGGTGTTGGCGATCGGGCGGCCGACGCTGATGGCCTGGCCGCGGGTCGTCACCTCGAGCGCCGTCGACCAGATCGTCGTCTCCGTCGGGCCGTAGAGGTTCCACAGCCGCAGGCCCCGGTCGAGGAGCCGGTCGGCGAGCGCCACGGGCAGGGCTTCGCCGCCGCAGAGCGCCGTGAGGCCGTGACGCCCGGGCCACCCGCCGTCGAGCAGCATGCGCCAGGTGGCCGGCGTGGCCTGCAGCACCGTGGCGCCTGCGTCGTCCAGGAGCCTCGCCAGTCGGTCCGGGTCGGTCGTGGCGTCCCGGGACGCCACAACCACGTGCGCACCGGTGAGGAGGGGGAGCCACAGCTCGAGCCCGGCGATGTCGAACGAGAGGGTGGTGACGGCCACGAGCACGTCCTCGGGACCGAGCCCGGGGCGGGAGGCCATCGACGTCAGGAAGTTGACCAGGGCCCGGTTGGGGACCTCCACGCCCTTCGGCCGGCCGGTCGATCCCGAGGTGTAGATGACGTACGCCAGGTGGTCCGGCCCGGAGGGCCGAAGCCCGGTCGGGTCGCCGCCGCCTCCGCCGTCATCGTCGTCCCCGTCGATGCACACGACCTCGGCGGTGCCTGCCGGGAGCCGGCCCAGCAGGTTCGCCTGGGTCACCACCACGGGGGCCGCGCTGTCCTCGAGCATGAAGGCCAGCCGCTCAGCCGGGAAGTCGGGGTCGAGGGGGACGTAGGCCCCTCCCGAGCGGGCGATGCCCAGCAGGGCGACCACCATGTCCGCCGATCGCTCGAGGTGGGCCGCCACCAGCACGTCCGGACCCACCCCCCGCCGCACCAGCCGCCGGGCCAGCCGCGTGGCCCGCTGGTCGAGCTCGGCGAAGGTGAGGGTGATGCCCTCGAAGGTGACGGCCGGAGCCCCTGGGGAGCGGGCCACCTGAGCCCCGACCAGATCGGCCACACCCACGTCGTCCGGAGGCGCACCCCCCGGTTTCCGTCTCAGCAAAAGCCTCACCCTTGTTTCGCGAAGGAATGTGTGCCTACCATAACGATCGGTTCCGCCACGCCAGGGGGGCGTGGTGCAGCGGGGGAGACTGACATGCATCGAATTCGTCGCGGCAGAGCGATCGGTACCGCCCTGGCCCTGCTGTCCTTCGGGACGGCGTTCGTCGGCGGCGCTGCGGAAGCGGCGCCGGTCGCCCTGGCGTGCGGCAGCGTGATCACGACCGACACGACGCTCGCCGCCGATGTCGGGCCGTGCAACAGCGGTGACGGCCTGACCGTGACGGCCAGCAACATCACGCTCAACCTGAACGGCCACCGGGTGTTCTCGAACGCCCCGCTCCCCCGGAACCAAGGCGTGGACGCCGACGGGATCTGGATCCCGGCCGACGTGGTCGGCATCAAGCTGGCCAACGTCGAGAACGTCACCGTGCGCAAGGGCACCGTCGAGGGCTTCAACGGCGGGATCTCCATCGAAGGCGGCGGGTCGAACACGGTCCAGCAGGTCACGGCCCAGAACAACCAGGCGCCCTGCATCGGCGAGGACTTCAGCACCTTCGCCACCGGCCAGTACGGCGACGGCATCGTCGTGTTCGGGTCGCCCAACAACCAGTTGCTGAACAACACCATCCGCAACAACGGACCGTTCAGCGGGATCGCCCTCGTCGCCAACAACATCTTCATCACGAGGGCGGTGGAGCCCTACCCGTCGGGCAACGTCATCCACGGCAACGTGGTCGAGGACAACAACACCTGCTTCGCCGACATCGGCATCCGCATCGAGGGCCCCGGCGCCAGCAACACCCAGGTGACGAACAACATCGTGCGGCGCAGCTACCAGGAGGGCATCGTCAACCACCCGGTCAACGTGATCGACTTCAGCCCGATCTTCCAGAACCCGCCGGCCTGCCAGAACCGGGGCTTCCCGAGCCCGCTCCTGCCGCAGTGCCCCATCCAGAACCCGACCAACCCGACCAACGACAACAACCTCATCAAGAACAACATCGTGGCGGAGAACGGCTTCGGCGGCCAGGAGCAGAACGCCGGTCCCAACGTGCCCAACGCGCCCTCGCTGCAGAACGCCGCCGGGATCAACCTCCTGGCCTTCTGCGGCTACGGCGCCAAGAGCGACGCCACCGGGAACATGGTCGAGAACAACACCGTGACCTTGAACGCAGGCGACGGGATCAACGTCGGGGGCTGCCCGCTGGGCCAGGACCCGGCCGCCGGCAGGTTCCCCGGCTACACCGACACCCAGATCCTGAACAACACCTCGGTCAACAACGGTGCCCGCGGGTGCGGCGTCGTGCCCCTCGTCCCGGGATGTGGGAGTCGGCCCACCGTGGCCCGCGTCGACCTCCACGACGGCACCAACGAGATGATCTGCCCGTCGACCAACGCCACCACCCAGGCCCGCTGCGCCACCCTGGGCTTCGCTCCGCCACCGGCCGCACCAGCACCGTTCGTGGGCACCAGGGTCACCCAGCCCGGAGGCCTGGCCTGTGACCACAACACCTGGTTCGGGAACAAGTACGGCACGGCCTTCCCGGAGTGCACCACCGCCGGCGGCAAGCAGATCGACCGCCTCCCGCCGGGCAAGCTCCGCAAGGCGGTGGGATCGACCACTGACGGCCCCGGCAACGGCAACGCCGACCGGAGCGCCCGCCAGGGACAGCCCCGGGCCCCGCGGCCCTAGTTAGAACCGCACACAAGACCTGATGACGGGGACCCCTGCGGGGGTCCCCGTCAGGGTCCCGACGGCCGCCCGCCTGCCTCCTCGGCCAGCCGGTCGAGGAGCGGGACGATCTCGTCCGGGTGGGGCATGGCGGTGATCTCCTCGGCCAGGGCGCCGGCCCGGGCCCGGGGGGAGGTGTCGTCGAGCAGCCGGGCGACGGCGGTGCGGACGGCGTCCTCGGAGAGCTCGGGGGCGCGCAGGACCTCGCCGGCGCCCAGCGCCGCCGTGCGGTCGGCGTTCCAGAACTGGTTGGCCTCCAGCGGGAGGACGAGGAGCGGGACGCCGCTGGCCAGGGCAGCCAGCGTGGTCCCGGATCCGCCGTGGCAGACCACGAGGTCGCAGCGGGGGAGGAGGAGGGACTGGGGCACGTACCGCTCGACGTGGACGTTCGCCGGCTGAGGCCCGAGCTCGGCGGGGTCGCGGTCGGGCCCGACGGTGAGGATGACGTTGACGTGCAGCCCGGCCAGGCCGGCCAGGACCGTCTCGAACACGCCCGGGGTGTGGTTGGCCACGGTCCCGAGGGTGACGTAGACGGTCGGCGCCGCCGGCAGCCGGTCGACCCAGGCCGGCAGCGGGACGCCGCCGGGGTTGTCGAAGGAGATCGGCCGCATGGCCTGGGCCACTGCCACCCGCCCGATCATCGGCGACTGGAGGCCGGCCGGGCAGGGATCGAGGTAGAGGAAGCGGAACATGCCGCCGAGCGGGCCGGGATCGACTCCCCAGGCCGTCCAGGCCGGCTCCACGACCTCGGCGGCGAGGTCCCAGAACTCCACCGGCTGCAGGGCTCCGAAGCCGTGGCCCGACCATGGGATGCCACAGGCGGCGGCGGCGATCGGGCCGGCGAAGTCGGTGACGTCGTGGATCACCAGGTCGGCGTCCCACTCCCGGATCACCCTGACCAGGTCGGCGACCTTCGCCGGCGCCGCGACCTCGGCGAACATCCGGGCCCCGAAGCGCCAGACGTCATCCTCGCCGACGTCGGCGTCGCCGACGCCGGCCAGCTCCAAGGTCCGCTCGTGCACGACGAGCGGGCTCAGGCCGGCGGGAAGGGCGGGGAAACCGGCGGGCTCCACGACCCGGCGGCAGAAGCGCTCGGCGGTGGCGAAGGCCACCTGATGGCCTCCCCGCAGGAGAGCGTGGGCCAGGGGGACCATCGGGTGGAAGTGACCGAACCCGGGGACGCAGGTGCAGAGGAACCTCATCGCCGACGCCGCACAACGGCAAGATAACGTCACCCGGCGATGCTGCTCGCTCCGAGCCTGCGGGCCGCCTGCGAGCGCTGGCCCGCCCGGCCGGCCATCACCTTCCGGGGCACGACCCTCACGTATGCCGAGCTGGGCCGACAGGTGGACTCCGTGGCCGCCGGGTACCGCCGGCTGGGCATCGGACCGGGTGATCGAGTGGTGTGCGCCCTGCCCGACTGCCCCGAGCACCTGGTGGCCATGCAGGCGACGTGGGCGTGCGGTGCCGTCCACGTCGGCACCGACGCCGACCTGACCGGCTCCGAGCTGGCCTGGCTGGTCCAGCACACCGAAGCCGCAGCCGTCGTGCTCGTCTCCCGGGAGGACGGGCCGGACGTCGCCGCCGCCGTCAACGCCTGCCGACCACAGACCCACGTCATCCTGCACGGTGACGTGCATGGTGGTGCGGGTGGCGGCGCCGCCTCCTTCGCTGACCTGGCCAGGACCGAGACCGTCTCTCCCCCGCCCGCCCCGATCGAGGTCGCCGACGACGCGACGGCCCTGCTGCTCCTCACCTCGGGGACGACCGGCCGGCCCAAGGCGATCAGGGAGACCCTGCCCCACTGCTGGGCGAAGATGCAGTTCTTCGTCGACGCCTTCGGCCCCGGTCCCGACGACGTGCACCTCCTCTACCTCCCGATCGGGCACGTGTTCGGGCTCAGGCTCGCCCTGATCGCCCTGCTCACCGGCGGGAGGCTTGTGCTGCTCGACCGCTTCTCCCCGGACGAGGCGCTGCGCCTGGTGGCCGACGAGCAGGTCTCCGTGCTCCCGGGCATGCCCGCCCACCTCCGGCTGCTGGTCGACCGGCTCGACCGCCGCCGCCACGACGTGTCCAGCCTGCGCTTCGTGATCTCGGCGGCGGCGACGCTGCCCCGGCCCCTGGCCGAGCAGGTCTACGAGCAGCTGGCGCCCGACCTGCTGTTCGTCTACGGCTGCAGCGAGGGCTTCACCACGCTGACCACCGACCGGGAGGAGGTCCTCGCCGGCTCGGTGGGCCGCACCGTCTTCCGGGGCCCGCTGGGAACCGCGCCGGCCGGCACCGTCTCGGTCGTCGGCCCCGAGGGGCAACCCCTCGACACGGGCGAGATCGGCGAGATCGTGTTCGGGGCCCGTCAGCCCGTGCGCTACTGGCGGGACCCCGACGTGGCCACCGACGGGTGGTACCACACCGGAGACCTCGGGCGGCTCGACGCCGAAGGGCGGCTGTA
>JBKJUI010000033.1:0-6534 GCA_046590775.1 Acidimicrobiales bacterium | reverse complement strand
ACCGAGTCGGCGCTCGACCTCCTACGCCAGTCCCTCTGAGTGATGCCCGTGATCCCCGGCGCCGAGGAGGCCGGCCGCCTTCTCCACCGAGCGCCGGGCCCGGGTCACCCGCTTCTCCACCGCTCCGGCGCCCTCGTCGCCCTCCACCGCGTCGCGCAGCAGCTCGAGGGCCGCGTCGGCCAGCTCCTCGGCCAGCAGCTCGCACTTCTCCCGGAGGCGGTCGAGGTCGGCCACGGCCCTGCATCGTACGGCCGGTAGGGTCGGCGCCATGGCGCAGAAGCCCGAGATCACCATCCCCGACGGCCCCCCTCCGAGCGAGCTGGTGTCCGAGGACCTCACCGTCGGCACCGGACCCGAGGCCGTCGCCGGCCAGAGCGTCGACGTCCACTACGTGGGGGTGTCGTGGAGCGACGGCGCCCAGTTCGACGCATCGTGGGACCGCCGGCAGACCTTCGACTTCAAGCTCGGCGGCGGCCAGGTCATCGCCGGCTGGGACCAGGGGGTGGCCGGGATGAAGGTGGGAGGACGGCGGCGGCTGACGATCCCGCCGGACATGGGCTACGGGGCTCGCGGCGCGCCCGGCGCCATCAAGCCCAACGAGACGCTGGTCTTCGTCGTCGACCTGGTGAGCGTGCGCTGACCGTGGCGCGGGCGACGCCCGTCAGGCTCGGCCGCCGCCACGCCGCCCACGAATGGGTGTCGTTCGAGGACGCGACCGAGGCCCGCACCTGGGTCTTCGACCTCACGTTCCTGCTGAGCCGCTGGAGCTGCATCTTCGGCCAGGGCTGCCAAGGTGTGCTCACCGGGCCGGCCGAGGACCTGGTCCAGGGCTGCTGCAGCTACGGCGCCCACCTGGTCGACGACGACGACGAGGCGGCGGTGGTGGCCGCCGCCGAGCGCCTGAACGCCGACCAGTGGCAGCACCGGGCCAAGGGACGCCGGGGGGGCTTCCTCATCACCGACGAGGCCGGGGCCCGCGTCACCCGCCAGGTCGACGGCGCCTGCATCTTTCTCAACCGTCCCGGCTTCTCCCGTGGACCCGGGTGCGCGCTGCACGTGGGAGCCCTCGATGCCGGCGAGCGGCCGCTCGACTGGAAGCCCGACGTCTGCTGGCAGCTGCCCCTGCGGCGGGAGGACGTGGTCGAGGGCGAGCGGGTCACCTCCACCGTCCGCCAGTGGGACCGTTCCCACTGGGGTGAGGGCGGCGAGGAGTTCCACTGGTGGTGCACCGAGTCCCCCGACGCGTTCGTCGGGTCCGCCCCGGTGTACATCAGCCTGCGCGACGAGCTGGTCGAGCTGACCACCGAGCACGCCTACGCCCTGGTCGCCTCGCACTGCGACACCCGACTGGCCCGGGCCAAGCCTCTGGCCCACCCCGCCACCCGCAAGCGCTAGACCCGCGCTGCCCTCATGGGGGCGTAGCTCGTGCCGCTCTGGGTGCTCCAGTCGTACAGGCTGGCGCCCACCGACCTGGTCTGGCGGACGGCCTTCAGGAAGCCGGCCACGTCGGCCGGCGTGGTCTTGTCGCCGATGCCGCCGATGGGGTGGACGACGGCGTTGGGGTCGCCCAGCTTGGCCCGCATCCGGTCGACGTTCTCGCGGGTGTACAGCTCGGCGTTCCGATAGGGGCTGGAGGTCAGGCGGTTGGTCCAGTAGGCCATCGGCTGCCAGACGTCGTAGTAGGGCCTGATCTCGGCCCAGGGGAACCGCGGCCAGTAGTTCAGGTTGATGACGTCGGTCACGACGTTCGGCAGGGTGATGGCGGACAGGGGACGACCGGCGAGGGCGCTGCGGGCCAGGCGGGAGAGCTCGACCAGCCGCCGCGAGCGGTCGTCGTGGTCGGCGACGGCCTTGCTCTCGATGTCGACGCCGATGCCGTCGACCGTCGGCAGGTCGGCGGTGGCCTTCAGGCGGCGCACGTCGGCGCCGACGTCGGTGAGCGTCGGGAGGTACCAGGCCACGACCTGGAGCTTGCGGGCCTCGGCCCGGGCCAGCCACCGCCGCAGCACGGCGGGGTCGACGATGTCGCCGGGACCGGCATAGTCGGCGCGGGTCGTCTGGATGTAGATGACCTGGACGCCCTGGTCGGCCATGACGTCGACGGCCTCCGGCGGCAGCTTGACCGGCTGCCCCTTGGCGTACGACGGCGCCCAGTCGAACACGTCGACCCAGGTGCCCATGCCGAAGAACGGCGCCGTGGCCGCCGTCCGGGCCGGGACCCCGGCGACGGCCTGAGCGGCGGTCAGCGCCGCAGGAGGCCGCGGAGGGGTGGTGACCGGCTCCGGAGCCGGCGGAACCGCTGGTGCGGAAGGGGGCACGGTGGTCGTGGGCTCGGCGGACGGAGCGATGACCTGCGGGGCGGTGGCGGGCGGGGGCTCGAACAGGGCCCCCGGGGACGCGGTCACGGCGGCGCCGCTGAGCCCCACCTCCTGGACGTCGAATCCGGAGGAGCGCCAGGCCACGGCCACGCCGATGAGGAACACCGCCAGCCCGATGGCCAAGGTGCCCAGGGCCAGATGGAGGGGATCTGGGCGCAGGCGCATGAAGGGTAAAGGGTACGGGGTGACTCGCCCAGATACGGGTCAGCCGCCGGAAATGGCCCCGCCGGGCTAGCCCGATGGGGTGAGCTTTCTGGCTAGTTGAGCGGGAGGTCGTTGCCGACCTCGAGCCCGGCCAACGGGAGGCCTTCGTCGCGCAGCGCCGAGAAGCGGTTGGCCAGCCCGGCGACGACCGAGCGGGGCAGGGTGCCCATGTCGGCCCACCAGGCCACAAAGTTGCGTCCGTCGGTGCTCTCGCCGGCCGTCTCCTCCTGGAGGTCGTACAGGATGCCGCCGGCGCCCGGAGCCTCGACCTCGTCGCGCCAGTCCTCGACGGCCTCGTCGATCGCCGCCTTCACCGGGACCGACGGCGCTTCGGAGAGCCACAGGACGAGGTTCAGGTCGGACCAGTCGGCCCCGGCCGCCTGCTTGACCGTGAAGACGTCGGCATCGGGGTCGAAGGGCGCCTCCATGATGGTGGAACCCGGCTCGACACCGAGGTCGAAGGCCTGCTTCAGGGCACGCGCCTCTTCAAACCGCCGATGGCGACCCTTCTTCACGTGGCGCTCCTGCTGCTTCTCGGTCGTGGTTGCTCGAAGGATCAGTGTAGCGAACGGCCGGGCGATTACCGTCCCGGCATGGCCGAGCCCCCGTTCGATCCGCAGGCGATGCTGACCCGCTTCCGGGAGCGGGCCAAGGCGGTCCGCAGCCGCGGCGTGCCCCCCCTCGAGGGCCAGGACCGCAAGCGCTACATCGAGCAGGCCCAGCTCGACTACATGGACTTCGCCATGCTGGCCGACGCTGACGCCACCCTCGATGACGGCATCCTCACCCTCAGCGTCAACCTTCGGAAGGGTTGAGGGGCTCCCCCAGCTCGAGGGGTCGGTAGCTGCGCTCCTCGATGAGGAGGCCGCCCTTGCCGTCGAAGGCCAGCGACGCGCCGCCGGCGGCCAGGCGGCGGACCCGCTCGCCCACCAGCTCCTTGCGCCAGCCCTCGTCGAGCCGGCCTGCGCTGCGCCCGTTGAGCAGGCCGGTGAGCTCGGCCCGGGTGGCGAGCAGCGCCGGGTCGATCTCCTCGTCGCGACCGAGCTGGGCCACCCAGGCGCCGGCCAGCGTGGTGGCGGCCCGGAGGTCGCGCTCGTTGTCCTCGGCAAAGGGCGAGCGGATGACCGACGGCGGGAGGTTTCGCCCCCGCTCCACCGCTTCGAGCAGTGAGGCCCGGACCGGTGGCTTGAGCGAGCGCCCGTCGAGGCCGCGGATGGCCAGGAGATCCTCCTCGTTCCGGGGGGGCTTGTGGGCGATGCCGAGCAGGGCCAGGTCAGCGAGGACGAACCGGGGGGGCACGTCGAGCTGGGCGCCCCGCCGCTCGCGCCAGGCCGCCACCTCCTGAGCCACGCCGCGGCTGGCGCCCCGCAGGGACCGCGTGTCCTTCAGGCGCCACCAGGCGGTGTCGGGGTCCTGGGGGCCGCGGGGCCGGGCCAGCATGCGCGCGCACTCCTCCTCGGCCCACGCTGTCCGCCCCCGCTCGCCGAGCTGGCGGCAGATGCGCTCCCGCAGCTCGAGCAGGTGGGCCACGTCGGCGGCGGCGTACTGCCGCTGCCCGGCGCTGAGGGGACGGCGGGACCAGTCGGTGAGCCGGTCGGCCTTCGGGAGGCGGACGCCCAGCTCCCGCTCGGCCAGGCTGGCCAGCGACGGCGTGGACATGCCGAGGAAGCCGGCGGCCAGCTGGGTGTCGAACAGGCGTGCCGGGCCCTGGCCGCAGGCCCGGTCGAGAACCTCGAGATCCTGTTCGGCGGCATGGGCCACCACGATGGCGCCAGCGCCGAGGGTCGCCGCGAAGGGGGCGACGTCGACCCCGAGCGGGTCGACCAGGGCGATGCCGCCGGGCCACGCCACCTGCAGGAGGGCGAGGTTCGGGAAGTAGGTCTTCTCGCGATGGAACTCGGTGTCGAAGGCCCACACCGGTTCGTCGGCCAGGAGGGAGATGAGGTCCTCGAGGCCTTCGGGGGTGTCGACCCACGTCGCTTCGTCAGCTTCGTCAGCCATTCCGAAGGATCATCGCAGGGTGCCGGCCACTGCGAGGGTGAGGGGGCCGGCCAGGTCGCCCCGCTGGCCCACCACGACCCGCTCGAGGCCGTGCCAGGCGGCCAGCGAGGCGAGCTCCTCGGCCAGGGGGCCTGCCACCTCAGCGGGATCGGCGTGCAGCTCGGCGAAGGCCCCGGGGACCTGCAGCACCCCCGCCTTGCGGTCGGCCTTGGCATCGACGCGGGCCACCAGCCGGTCGCCGGCCAGGAACGGGAGCACGTAGTAGCCGTAGACCCGCTTCGGGGCGGGCGTGTAGATCTCGATGCGGTAGCGGAAGTCGAACAGCCGCTCGGCCCGGGGCCGGTTCCAGACGATCGGGTCGAAGGGGCAGACGAGCGCCCGGGCCGCAACCCGTCGTGGGAGCGCCGCCTCGGGATGGAGGTAGGCGGGCTGGGCCCACCCCTCGACCTGCACGGGTACCAGCTGGCCCTCCTCGACGAGGCGGGCCACGACCGGCTTGGCCCGGGCCGGCAGCTGGCGGTGGTGGTCGGCCAGGTCAGCGAGAGTGGCCACGCCCTGGGCGCGGGCGGCCACCAGCAGGAGGGCGGCCCGGGCGTCCGCCTCGGCCGGCGTGGGCCGCGCCAGCACGTCGGCCGGGAGCACCCGCTCCACGAGGTCGTACGCCCGCTCGAAGCCCGTGGTCCCGGTGCGGCCGGCGACGGCGACCCTCCCCACGGCGAAGAGGTGCTCGAGGCCCCGCTTGGCGTCGTCCCACCCCCACCACGAGCTGCGCCGCTCCCGGGGCACCGAGAGCTGCGACGCGGTGAGGGGGCCACGGGCGGCCAGCTCGCCCATCAGCGTCGCCAGCAGGTCGGCCTTGTCGTCGATCCAGCCGCGCCACCATCGGTCGGCGTGCATGTGGTGGCGGCGCCAGGCCAGCAGCGGCCAGGCTGCGGTCGGCACCAGCGACGCCTCGTGGCACCACGCCTCGTACAGCTCGCGTCGCCGGTAGGCGGCGTCGCGCAGCAGCGATGGCGGGTGGGGCCCGAGCCGGCTGAAGAGCACGAGGTCGTGGGCCCGCCCCACGACGTTCACACTGTCCAGCTGCAGGAGGCCGAGACGGTCGACGACCGCCGCCAGGTGCCGGCGGTCCCGGCGGCCCTCCCGCCTGCGGGCCAGTCCGGAGGCGGCGACGGCGATGCGGCGCGCCTCACCGATGGTGAGCCGCTCGACGGCCGGGCTCACCGCTCGGTGAGGTAGCCGCGGTGCTGCGGGGCGACGTCGGTCCCGATGGCGCCGGACGCCTGCGCCGGCCCGAGCGGCGCGAAGACGGCCTCGGCCTGGACCGCCACCTTGCCCGTGGAGGCGCTCGAGATGGTGGCGGTGGTGCGGATGCCTCCCTCGTCCCGGCCCGCCAGGCGGGCCTCGACCCGGTAGGGCCGACCCAGGCGCACGGGGCGCAGGAAGCGGTGCGTGTTGCTGGCGGTCAGCGCCCAGGTCCCGGCGACGGCGATCGTGGCCCAGCACATGGCCTCGTCGCAGACCGCCATCAGCACGCCACCGTGGACGAGCGCCGGAGCGCCGCTGAACGCCTCGGTGAGCGTGAAGTCGGCGGTCACCGTCCCGGCCTCGTCGTCGTGGAAGAAGGGGATGCGCAGCCCTCGCTCGTTGCCGTCCTCGCACACGAAGCACATGGACTCGAAGCCCCAGCCGGCGTTCGTGAGCGGCTTGACGGTCACCCCGTCGACGCTACCGGCGCCGGCGGCTTGCGCAGCTCGAGGTAGATGGCCTTCAGGGCGCCGACGAGCGGGATCACGAGGAGGGCGCCCACCACGCCGCCGGCCGCCACCCCGATGAGCGCGGCCGTCATGGTGACCGGCGGCGACAGCTTGACGGCGTTGCCGATCATGAGCGGCTGGATGAGGTGGTTCTCGATGTTCATGTAGACGAGGAAGATCAGGGCGCAGGCCAC
>JBKJUI010000390.1:0-11169 GCA_046590775.1 Acidimicrobiales bacterium | reverse complement strand
TCCAAGACCCGCGACGGCGGCAACGGGAAGAACGTCCCCGCCGACGACGCCGCCGCCGCCGTCCTGGGGCCGGGGACGACGAGGACCCAGGCCAGCAGGGCTGCGACCCCCAACGTTGCACCCCACGCCAGCCGGGCACCGCCCGGTCGTGCCGTTCCCGGCTCGGTCGTCTGCATGTGTCTCCCGTGTGATCGTGATGCTCAGCGTGCTGGCGAGGACCCAGCGTTGCCGGTGATCTCGACACGACAGATTCTAGTTTGGTTCTCTCGTCTACTTTCTCAGCACAAGCGAAGACGACTGGGTGGCGATCTCGTCTCGGCGTTCAGTCCCCTGTGGCCGTCAGGTCCGGCGCTTTGCTGCCAACGGGTCCTCAGGAGTCCTCGAGTCCTGCCAGCTCGGTGTTCGTGATCCAACCCACCACGGGATCGTCCCGGCGCCCGTCCTGGGTCACGAAGACGTCGTTGCACCCCTTGACCGACCTCATGGCGGCCCGGGCCTGCCCGAGATCTGCGTTGGCGGCGACGAACCCCATGGCCTCCACCTGCGCCTTGAGCCCAGCGTCGGCGAGCAGGTCCCCCATCGTCTCGGCACTCAGCTCGCTCGGCCGCTTCTGCTCCGCCTCGGCGTACCTCGCGATCGTCGAGTCGTGAACCACGTAGAGGACCGCACCGGCCGACGAGAGGATCGGGATCCGTCGGAACCCCTTGTTGTGCATGGTGTCACGGAGCACCGCGATCGGGACGGTGCCTGGGTCCACACTGGCACCAAGGTCGTGCGAGGTGATCTTCGAGCGCGGGATCATCACCACCGCAACGGGAGTCGCAGGGTCCCGGCGCCCGGTGAGCCGCAGCGTGCTGTCGGTGGCTGCCTGCAGGTTCTCCTTGGCGAAGTAGAACGCGAGCACAGTTCCCACCCACGTTCCGAGCAGGGGAAGGACGGAGGCGAAGACGAGCCGAGCCATCTCCGCCCGGGCCTCATCGGTGTCGGCGAGCCAGATCGCCAGGGCCGATACCAGCGTGATGCCGATGACAGCCGCTCCGATGATCCGGTTCGCAAGCTTCACCCGTGTTTGCCCGTCGGCCGCGGATGGGTTCAGTTTGCTCGCGTTCGTCATGCCCAGCCACCCCCTGCGCCGGAAGCCGGTTCCCCGATGCGCTGGTGAACGTAGCCCGACCCGCTCTTTCCTCGCGGCGCCGCCGCTAGCCGAGGCCGTTGCCCTTGTGGTGGACGATGAAGCTCTGCAGCGCGTCCGGCTCGACCCCATCGCAGCGCAGCCTGTAGGTCCAGGCCGTGGCGACCACGTGGTCCGGGAGGTTGCGGCCCGGGGCCACGATCACCTCGGGGCCGGCGAGGGCTTCGAGCTGCATCCGGGCGCCGTCGTCGAGTCCCTGGTGCTGGAGGATGATGCTGCCCTCCTCGAGGAGGCCGACCTGCAGCACCGGGGAGAGGGGCTCGGGCTGGACACCGGAGCGCTCGACCGGTGCGTGGGGACCTGAGGTGGGCTGCTCGCTGGGGAAGTCGGGCGGCGGTGTGTCGGGGAGGACGTGCTGCAGGCTGCGGGAGTCGAGCTTCTCCTTGATCGCCGCGCCGCAGCGCCCAGCGGCCGGGGCGGGATCCCGCCTGTCAGGTCCCGCGGCGGAGAGCGCCATGCCAAAGGCGATCGCCATGACCACGACGGCGGCCGGGACGGCAACGATGCGGCGCCTCATCCAGGGTCGAAGATAGAGGGTGCCGGCTCGTACCACGCAGCGCCAGGGGCTGGCGCTCCGGCTTGACGCCGACACGAAGGGTCCCGCATCATAGGAACGTCTGTTCAAATATAGAGGTGAACGTGGATCTCCCGGTCGTCGATCTCGACACCTGCGCACAGAGGACCATCGACGCCGAGAAGGTGGCCGCCACCGTGCCGCGGGTCCCGTCGGCAGGAGAGGCCGGTGACCTGGCCGGCCTGTTCCGGCTCCTGAGCGATCCGCAGCGCGTCCGGCTCCTCTACGCCCTGCTCGAAGCAGGCGAGCTGTGCGTCTGCGACCTCGCTGCCTGCCTCGGCATCCCCGAGTCCAACGTCTCGCACAGCCTGCGGCTGCTGCGGACGGCCGGCGTCGTCCGCAACCGTCGCGCTGGTCGGATGGTCCACTACTCCCTCGAGGACGCACACGTGCGGCTGTTGCTCGACCTCAGCCGCGAGCACGTCGAGCACGCCAGCGGAGGAACAGGCTGATGGGCGCTGGGCACGGCCACCCCACCGGCAACTCGGCGCACGGCCGCCGGGCCCTGTGGATAGCGCTCGGGCTGAACGGAGGCTTCCTCGCTGCCGAGGTCGTCGGCGGCCTTGCCTTCGGGTCGCTGGCGCTCCTCGCCGACGCCGCCCACATGGGCTCGGACGTGGTCGGCCTCGTCGTCGCCCTGGTCGCCGAGCGCCTCTCCCGGCGCCCGGCCACCAAGCGTCACTCGTTCGGGTGGCGGCGGGCCGAGGTGCTCGGTGCGCTGGCCAACGCGCTCAGCCTGCTGGCCGTTGTCGGCTGGGTCGTGTTCGAGGCCATCCGCCGGCTGCCGAACCCGCAGGCGGTGGAGGGCGGGCCGGTCCTGCTGATCGCCACGCTCGGCCTCGCCGTCAACGCCGGCAGTGCCGTCGTCCTTCTGCGGGTCGCCGGGCGGAACCTGAACATGCGGGGCGCCTTCCTGCACATGGCGGCCGACGCCGCCGGTTCGGTCGGCGTCATCGCCGCCGCCCTCGTCGTGATCGCCACCGGTGCGGCGTGGGCCGATCCGGCCGTGTCGCTCCTCATCGCTGGTCTCATCCTGTGGTCGACGTGGAAGCTGCTGCGCGGCGTCGTCCTCGTGCTGCTCGAGGCGACGCCTCCCGACGTCGATCCGGATGAGGTGGCGGGCACCCTTGCCGCCGACGAGTCGGTCGACGGGGTGCACCACCTGCACCTGTGGAGCGTGGCCTCCGACGAGACGGCGCTCTCGGCCCACCTGGTCCTGGCCGGGGCGCCGTCGCTCCACGAGGCACAGGCCGTCGGCGACCGCCTCAAGCACCTCCTCGAGGACACCTACGACATCACCCACTCCACCCTCGAGCTCGAGTGCCACCCATGCCCGCAACCGGGAGGCGGCTGCGCTCCGGCAGCGTCGACCTCGGGGAGCCACCATGGCTGACGAGTGCTGCGGCGGCGGTGCCCGCCCCGACGCGGAGCGGGACGAGACCCCGGAGAGGCTGTGGCAGATCCGGGCGGTGCAAGCGGCCGTCCTGTCCGGCGCCCTCCTGGCGGTCGGGCTGATCGCCGCCGCATCCGGAGCCGACACGGTCGCGTCGGTCGCCTTCCTCGCCGGGTTGGTGGTGGGCGGCTCGACCTTCGTCCCCGGGACGCTGCGCTCTCTCCTGCGGGGACGCCTGGGCGTCGGCACGCTCATGACGATCGCCGCCATCGGCGCAGTGCTGCTCGGCGAGCATGGGGAGGCGGCGTCGCTGGCGTTCCTGTTCTCCATCTCCGAGGCCCTGGAGGACTACGCCCTGGCCCGGTCGCGCCGAGGCCTTCGGGCGCTGCTCGACCTGGTTCCCGACCGGGTCACCGTGCGACGAGGCGACGGCGAGGTCGAGGTCGAGCCTGGGGACCTCGCGGTCGGCGACGTGATGATCGTCGGACCGGGCGACCGGCTCGCCACCGACGGGATCATCCGCCGGGGTCGATCCTCGATCGACCTGTCGGCGATCACCGGCGAGTCGGTGCCCGTCGAGTGCCAGCCGGGCAGTGCGGTGATGGCGGCCAGCATCAACGGCGGCGGCGTCCTGGACGTCGAGGTGACCGCGCCGACGGCAGACAGCTCGCTGGCCCGGATCGTGCACATCGTCGAAGAGGCCCAGGAGCGCAAGGGCAGCTCTCAACGGCTGGCCGAGCGCGTCGCCCGGCCGCTCGTGCCGGGGATCATGGTCACGGCGACGGCGATCGCCGCCGCTGGCAGCCTGGCCGGCGACCCCGAGCTGTGGCTCGGCCGGGCGCTCGTGGTCCTGGTCGCCGCCGCCCCCTGCGCGTTCGCCATCTCGGTGCCGGTCACGGTGGTGGCCGCCATCGGCGCCGCCACCCGCTCCGGCGCCCTCATCAAGGGCGGGGCGGCGCTCGAAGCCCTTGCCCGGGTCCGGGTCGTCGCCCTGGACAAGACGGGCACGCTCACCAGGAACCGGCCCGTCGTGATCGAGGTCGTCCCCGTCGCCGGGGTGCACGCCGATCAGGTCCTCCAGGTTGCCGCCGCCCTCGAGGCCCGCAGCGAGCATCCCCTGGCTCCTGCGATCCTCGCCGCCCACCCGCCGTCCGACGAGGCCACCGACGTGCAGGCCATGGTCGGGAGCGGTCTCACCGGATTGGTCGACGGTCAGGCCGCCCGACTGGGCAAGCCCGGGTATCTCGAGGCCGCCGATCTCATGGACGACATCGTCCGCCTCCAGACGGCCGGGGCCACGGTGGTGCTGGTCGAGCTCAAAGGTCGGACGATCGGGGCGATCGCCGTGCGCGATGAGCTGCGACCCGAGGCTCCAGCTGTCATCGCCGCGCTGCGCCACGCGGGAGTGGGGTGGACGGCGATGCTCACCGGTGACCACCGCCGCACGGCTGAGGCGATCGGCTCGGTCGCCGGGGTCGACGAGATCCGCGCCGAGCTGCTCCCCGTGGACAAGGTCGCGGCCATCCATGAGCTGCAGGCCCGCGGGCCGGTGGCCATGGTCGGCGGGGATCAACGACGCTCCTGCACTCGCCACCGCCGACGTCGGCATCGCCATGGGAGCCATGGGCACCGACGTCGCCATCGAGACGGCCGACGTGGCGCTGATGGGCGAGGACCTCACCCACCTTCCCGCCGTGGTCCTCCATGCCAGGCGCGCCGGCCGGATCATGCGGCAGAACCTTGCTCTTTCGGCTCTCATCCTCGTCACGCTCGTGCCGCTGGCGGCGTCGGGGATCCTCGGCCTTGCCGCAGTCGTTGCCATCCACGAGCTCGCCGAGGTCGTCGTCATCGCCAACGGCATCCGTGCCGGCCGCCGCCCCGAGCCGCCGGTCGCCGCTCCGCCGGTCTCCGTCTCCTGGCTCACGGGCACTCTCGCCGTGCGGTCCTGAGCGCGACGCTTGCTCACCCGGACCGCGCTGCACCCGACTTGGCACGGCTGCTGACCTTTCCTCCGCTCCTCCTCGCTCACGGCACAGACCCCTCGGGATCCCCCTGGCGGTGGGACCTGCATCCCGACGTCATGATCGTCATGGCGCTCGTTGCGGGCGCCTACGCCGTGGCCATCCTCTGCCTCGGCCCCCGGCTCGTAGAGCCGGGCGAGCCCGTGATCACCCGCCGGCAGCTCGTCCTCTTGGCCTTGGCGATCGGCCTCCTCTGGACGTTCTCCGTCTGGCCGCTCCACAACCTCGCCGAGGGGTTCTCCTACACGATCCACATGCTGCAGCACACCGTCTACACGCTCGTCGCCCCACCCCTCCTCATCCTGGGCACGCCGACCTGGCTGTGGCGTGTAGCGCTGCGGCCGGTGCTGCCCGCCTTGCGCATCCTCGTCCGTCCCCCGGTCGCCGTCGTCGTCTACGGCGCAGCCGCGGCCGCCACGCACCTGCCCGTCCTGGCCAACAGCGCCGTGCGCTCCGGCCCGTCGCATCTCGCCCAGCACGTCGTGCTGGTCGGAGCCGCGTTCCTGGCATGGTGGCCGCTGGCCAGCACGCTCCCCGAGGCACCCCGGCTCACCCGGCCGCAGCGGAGGATCGTGTACCTCTTCTTGATCTCCCTCGTGCCGGCGATCGCCGGCTCCTTCCTGATCTACGCCCAGACGCCGACCTACCGGGCCTACGAGGCCTACCCCCACCTCTTCGGGCTGGAGACGGTGGAGGACCTGCGAACCGGTGGTGCCGTCATGGAGTGGGCCGAGGCCATCGTGCTCTTCGGGATCGTGGGGTACGAGTTCATCCGCCTCTGCATCCGGGAGCTGAAGTCGCGACAGCCTGCCGCGAGGACGCCAGCCGGCGGGGCAGCATGAGGGTGGCACCCGCCTCGGCGGGGTGCCGCCCCCGACGGCTGCCGAGCCAAGCACCGACCCATCAACCAGACTCGCTCCTGATGCCCGTACCCGACACCCTCCGGCGCCGAGGTCGACCGACGACCGTCCCTCTGTGCCACCGACCGGCATCGATCGATCGGAGCCGATGATGGCCGTCGCCATCGACGGCGCGAGAGCTGAGACCACCGACCGGCCGAGCCGCCGCCCACCGCTCCCCGTGCTCGTCCTGCTCCCCGTCGCCCTCCTCTTCCTTGCGGGCGTGACCGGATGGACGCTGCGCGCTCCGAGCCGGCCCGGGCCCGGATCGGTGGACGTCGGGTTCGCCCAGGACATGATCAGCCACCACGACCAGGCGGTCGAGATGGCGATCGCCGAGCTCCAGACCGGCACCGAGCCCCTCGCCCGCCACTTCGCCCAGGAGATCGTCCTCTCGCAGCGCTACGAGATCGGCGTCCTGACCGCATGGCTGCAGGAGTGGGGGCAGGACCGGGCCGATCGCCCGGAGACCGCCATGGAGTGGATGAGCAAGGAAGCGCACAGTCAGCACGACATGAGCGGGATGTCCGGCCAGCCCGTGACGGCCGAGACGATGCCCGGCATGGCCAGCCCCGAGGACATGGTCGCGCTTGGTGCCTCCACCGGCCGCAACACCGACGGGCTCTTCCTCCGCCTGATGAAGGCGCACCACGACGGCGGGATCCCCATGGCCCAGGACGCGGCGACCAACGCCAAGACCGACAAGGTCCGCGTCCTCGCCACGCGGATCGCGAAGTACCAGCGCACCGAGGTGGCGGAGATGGCCCAGGCCCAGCAACGACTCGGCCTCTAGCCCGCCAGCACAGGCCGCGCCGAGAGTGCCCGATCGTGGCCTCTCTGGGGACCGGAGGTGGGCAGACCGGGAGCGTCCGGCCTCGACCGTGACTACCACGGCTAGTCCTTCCGGGCCATGGCGTAAATGACCCGAACGGATCATGGCGACGGTCACCGGTGCCAGGCACACTCTCGGTGGCAGAGGGCCTGAGGACCCTTACGACGGACCAATGAGAGACGGGGAACATGAGGAAGAGAACCATCGCTGGCCGCATCGCGGCAGTCGGGGTGGCGGCGTCGGTCGCCGCCCTGGGCACGACGGCCAAGGCTGGCGGCGCCGCGGCCACGGACGGCGTGGGCACGGGGACCGTGTCGACCTCGGTGCTCGATGCTGCGCTCGGCGACCTGCTGGGCCTGACGCTCCTCGAGGATGTGGCCGGGTCGAGCAACGACCCGAAGGTGGGCCCGACGGGCGCCAGCTCGGTCTTCCGGCAGCTGAAGCTCACGAGCGCAGTGCCCACCCTCAACAAGGTCCTGGGGGAGCACAAGGTCAGCGCGCCACAGGGGCAGCCCGACGTGACCACCTCGCTGCTCGATCTCAACGCTCTGGGCCTCGGGCCCGTCGTGAACGGGGTCATCCAGCCGCTGACGCTGAAGGCGCTCCACACTCCCAGCGCGGCGACGTCTTCGAGCGCCAAGATCACCGACCTCGGGCTCCTCGGCGGGCTGGCCAACCTCGGGGCCGTGACCTCGACCGACCGGACGGGCGCGAGCACGGCGGCTTCGGAGGCCGGGAGGGCCATGAGCCTCGAGGCGCTGAGCCTGCTCGACCTCGGGAAGCTCCTCCAGGGGCTGGGGCTCGACATCCTGAACCTGCCGCTCTCGGTCGTCAGCGGGCTGCTCACCTCGCTCGGCGTGCCGATCGACCTTGAGGGGGCGTCGAGCCTCTCCGCCCTGGTCGGGAGCATCCAGGGATCTCTCACGACCCTGACCACCTCGTTGGCCAACCAGGTCACCGCAGTCACCGACCCGGTCCTCACCAGCCTCACGGGCCTGGGCCTCCCGGTGGCGCTGCAGCCGGTGCTGAACACCGCGATCACCACGGCGATCACCACCCTGCAGACCACCCTCACCAACCTCATCAACCTGGTGACGGGTCTGCTCGAGTCAGCCACCGTCCTGAAGGTCAACGCCTTGGACATCAACACGGTCGCCAAGGCCACCGACACGGTGGCGGGCTCGACCGCCACGGCCAACGGCCGGCTGGGCAGCCTGCAGATCGGTGCCCTGAACCTGCCGGGCATCGACCTCACTGCGGCCACCGCCGCCGTCAACGGCCTGCTGGCCCAGATCCAGGCCGCCCTCGGGGGCGTCCTCGCCCCGCTCGGTCTGTCCAACCTCCTGGCGGTGAAGCTGTTCGACAAGCAGACCGGCGTCACCGAGGCCGGGGGCATCGTCAAGGCCGTGTCATCGATCACCGGGCTGGTCGTCAAGCTGACGCCGCCGTCCCTGGCTGCGCTCACCCAGCTCGCTCCGCCGGGTGGCGGCATCGGCACGCTGATCCCCTCGGGGGCCACGAGGGCGCAGTCGACCGGCTCGGTGGCTGCGGCCGCCGCCGCTCCTGTCCTGGCCGCGGCAGCCCCGAACCCCCTCACCGGACTGCTCAGCTCGGTGCTCGGCGGCGCATCGCTGCTCTCCAAGGGGCTCGAGCTGCGGGTCGGCACCGTGCAGTCGCAGTCGCTGTTCGCAGTGCCAGCATCGCCGGTGCCCGGCTCACCCCTGCCGGGTTCCCCGACGCCCGCCAGCACGACGCCGGGCACCCTGCCCCGCACCGGCGGTGAGCAGACCGCCTTGGCCCTCCTGGCCATGGGCCTCGGAGCTGCGGCGCTCGGCGCCCGCCGCCTGCGGCGTGGAGCCCGCCGCTGAGCCGGTAGGAGAGAGCCTCTGCAGCGTGCGCCTCGGGCCCGCTCCCTCTCGGGGGCGGGCCCCAACCGCGCCCCGGAGGACCGCCGACGCCTCAGACGTTGCGGACCTCGAAGATCGTCGTGTGAGGCGAAGACCTGGCAGGTCTGCACGATCCGCCTGCTCTTCGGGACGAGCTCAGGCCCAGGGGCGTGCGCCGGCCTCAGGTCGCCGCAGTGGCGCTGGCGGCCTGCGCCGCTTCGCTCAGCTGCTCGCGGCCCGCAGCGCCGCCTCGGCGGTCATGGTGACGTGGTCCGTGCCGTCGAGGGCGGCGAGCTGGACCACGTCATCGCTCATCCGGCCTCGCAGCCGGAGCGGTGCGCCGTCGAAGGCGGGGCGGCGCGCCCGGTAGGAGAAGCTGGCGACCTGACGGTCGCTCAGGTGCCGACGGCACAGCTCGGCCAGGGCCACGGCCTGCAGCGGGCCGTGGACGACCAGGCCCGGGTAGCCCTCGACCTCCGTGGCGTAGGCCCGGTCGTAGTGGATGCGATGGGCGTTGTAGGTGAGGGCCGAGAAGCGGAAGAGGACGGTGGCATCGGTCGACAGCTCCTCGTGCCAGGTCCAGTCGGTCTCGTCCTCTGCCGGCGGGGCGACGGGGTCCCCCGGAGTGGCGGTGTCGCGATAGACCAGGTTCTGGACCTCGGTGACGGCGGGGCGCAGATCAGTGCCGCCCGCTGCGGACAGGCTCGCGGTCACTTCGACGAAGACCAGATCGCCGGAGCGTCCCGACTTCTCCGTGACCGAGGTGACCAGGCTGGTGCGGTGCAGCGGCTGGGCCACGGCCACGGGCCCGACTTGCTCGACCCGACCGCCGGCGAACATCCGGCGGGGGAGGCGGGTGGGCGGCAGGAAGCCACCCTGCCTGGGGTGGCCGTCGGCGCCGAGGTGGCGCTGGGGAGCGTCGGGGAGGAAGGCCAGCCAGTGCCACAGGGGGGGAAGGGCGTCACCGGGTCCGGGGGGGAGGCCGGGGGAGTCGAGCAAGCCGTGCAGGGCGGCGACGGCGGTGGGTGAAACTGCGTCCTCGCGCTCCTCGGCGACGGGTGCCCACGCCGCTTGGTCGCTCACGGAGGAGCACCGCCGATGACCGACCGGGCCCGGAGGTCGGCCAGCTCGGAGCCGTCGAGGCCGAGCAGGCGGCCGAGCACGGCATCGGTGTCCTGGCCGAGGATCGGCGCAGGCGCCGGCGCCTCGGCGTCCCAGCCCGAGAACCCGAGGACCGGGCGGGGGACGGGAAAGGTGCCGATGCCGGGCTGGTCGACATCGACCATCAGGTCGGTCAGGTGCAGCAGGCTGGTTGGGTCGGTGACCAGGTTCTCCACGCTGCGGTACGGGCCCCACAGCACCTGGGCGGCGTCCAGCTTGGTGGTGACCTCCTCGTAGGCGCGCTCCTCGAACCACGGCCGGATGAGCGCCTTGAGGACCTGCCGGTAGCGGTAGCGGCCCTCCTCGGCGTTCAAGTCGACCTTCAGCGCGTGCTCGAGGGCGGTGACGGCGTCGGCGATGCCCGTCAGCTGCACCAGCTTTCGCCAGTGGCGCTGGGTGAGGGCGACGATCATCACCCGCGGGCCGTCCGCGGTCGGGAAGTCGGAGCCGAAGCTGCCGTAGAGGTAGTTGCCATCCCGCAGGCGGCCCCGGCCGTTGACGACGACGTCGGCCACGAAGCCGAGGTGGCCCATCGTGGCGACGGCGACATCGGCCAGGGACAGCGAGACCAGCTGGCCCCTTCCGGTCCGCAGGCGGGTGCGCTCGGCGGCCAGGACGGCCATGGCCGCGTGCAAGCCGGTGAGCAGGTCCCAGGCGGGCAGCACGTGGTTCACGGGTCGGTCGACGTCGACCGGGCCGGTCATGAGGGGAAGGCCCACCTCGCAGTTGACCGTGTAGTCCACGGCTGGCTTGCCGTCGCCCCGCCCGGCGATGTGCACCTCGATGAGGTCGTCGCGGTGCCTGCGCATCTCGTCGTAGGACAGCCACGGCTGGCCGACCGCGTTGGTGACGAGGATGCCGCCCTCGGGGCCGGGGAGGCCAACGAGGGCCCCCACCAGCTCGCGGCCCTCGGCCGTTGCGAGGTTGACCTCGACCGACTTCTTGGCCTTGTTGAGGCCGGCCCAGTACAGGCTGGAGCCGGTGGGGCCGTGGGGTAGGCGCCGGACGTCGGTGGCTCCTCCGACCGGGTCGACGCGGATGACCTCGGCGCCGAGCTGAGCCAGCGTCATGGTGGCCGACGGCCCGGCCACATAGGTGCAGAGGTCGACGATCCGCAGCCCTTCGAGCGGCGCGTCCGCCCGGGGCTCGGTCCCTGTCGTCGCGGTTGTGGGTTCCTTCACGGCGCTCCTCGTTCGCGACCGGGCGGTGCT
>JBKJUI010000441.1:0-3519 GCA_046590775.1 Acidimicrobiales bacterium | reverse complement strand
TCGAGAGCTACGGGTGGTGGCCCGCCGTCCGACCCGTCCCCGTCACCAAGGCCATCCGCGGCGTGCCCGGCATCCTCAACGGTGTCGGCGGCCCCCACGGGGGCAGCCCCACGGTTGACCCCCGGCATGGGGAGCTGGCCGATCACGCCTTCCACCCAGTCACCGTCGGCGACCGCAGCGACGACCAGATCGTCGGCGCCATCCGCAGCTTCGCCGCCACCTTTGATGGCGGTTGGCGGTGGTCGATCCGGCCGACCGTCAACTGCCGGTCCTTTCAAGCCGACCTCCTCACCGCCGCCGGCCTCGTGGTGCCCGACGGCTACGCCCACAGCGGCGGCGCCGGATGCCCCTTCCTGGCCCCACCCCGCAGGTGGCGTGGACGGCTCGCCCACCATCGGGTCAACCTGAGCCGGGCCGACCTCTCAATCGTCTGCCGGGGCCGGTAGGGTCCTGGGCGCTGTGAAGAAGGCGCTGATCCTCCTCCTCGTGGTACTGGTGGTCGTAACCGGCATACCGGTGCCCGCAGCAGGCATGTCGATGGAGTGTGCCGACTGCCCGCCCGGCGTCATTTTCATGGCCGTCACCTGCCTAGCGGCCGTGCTCTCGGGTGCGGCCCTGGTGGCCGCTGCGCTTGTGCTGGCGTTCGGTACGGCAGGTCGGCGTTGCGTCGGCCGCAGCCGCGCCGCGCCACTTCTGCGACCTCCCCGGCTGGCCTAAGCGCGCCCCGGCGCGCTCCTCGACACCCCCGGTCCGGCCCTGCCCTTGCAGCGGCCCGGTCTCCGCAGTCGATGACGCCACGGCCTTTGGGCCGGTGGCCCACCCGGTCAGCCAACCCGTGCCCGCCTTGTCGGGCACCGCCCCCACCTGAGGTTCCGCCAATGTCAGTCCTCCCGCCGCCGCGCCACCGGCGCGACGTCCCGCCCGCTCGGCCCGGCTCATGAGCCTGTGGGCCGTCCTCCTCACCGGTCTCCTCGCCGGCGGCGCATCCTGCGCCGCCGTCCAGGGCGGCCTCCTTGCCGGGCTCGTCGCCCGCCGAGCCGACCAACCCGCCCCGGCCACCGCCGGCACCGCCCCCCCAACACCAACCCGCACCAACAGGCCAGCCAACGGCAAGGGCAAGGGCAAGGGCAAGCCCGGACCCACCCCCCGCAGGCAGCCACCGGCCCCCGCCCCGTCCACGCCGCGTTGGTCGGCGCTGGGGGGCGTCGACGACGTGCTGCCGGTGGGGGGCTTCCTGGCCGGCAAGCTCGTTTCCCACGTGACCCTCGGCGCCGCCCTCGGCCTGCTGGGCAGCGCCGTGCAGCTGACACCCCGGACCAGGGCGACCGTCCAGATCACGGCCGGGGTGGTCATGCTGGTCCTAGCCCTGGACCTTCTCGGCCTCCACTGGTTCCGGCGGATCACGCCCACCCTGCCGGCCAGCTGGGGCCAACGGATCAGGCGGAACAGCCGCTCCAACGCGGCGATGGGGCCCACCATGCTCGGACTGGCCTCGGTGGCTCTCCCGTGCGGGATCACCCTCAGCATGGAGGTCCTGGCCGTGGCATCCGGATCGGCGCTGTCCGGAGCGGCGATCATGGGCGTGTTCGTCCTCGGCACCGCACCCCTGTTCGCCGTCCTCGGCTACCTGGCCCGCCGGTCGGCCACCGCCCTGCGAGGCCGCCTCGCCGTGCTCGCTGGCGTCGCCGTGCTCATCACCGGGTTCCTCTCGGTCAACACCGGCCTGGTCCTGCTCGACGCACCCGTGACCCTCCGGTCTCCGCTGTCCTTCGGGGGCGGCTCGCCGGCGCAGGCCGCAGGCCTTCCGCCGACCGAGTCTTCGACTCCCTCCGCCCCCGACGATGGCAGCCCGCAACGACTCGTCGTCAACGTCGGCGACAGCTCCTACTCGCCGTCGACGTTGAAGGCCAAGGCCGGAAGCCCGGTGCAGCTCGTGCTCCGCACCGACAACACGATCGGCTGCACCCGGTCCATCGTGATCCCCAAGCTGAACCTGGAGGAGTCCCTCCCCGAGACGGGCGAGACGGTCCTCGAGCTCGGGAAGCTGAAGCCGGGCAAGCTCCGGTTCACGTGCGGGATGGGGATGTACTCCGGCTCCATCCAGGTCTCATGAGCCGCCGCTACCAGATCACCGGGATGCACTGCGCCAGCTGCGGCCTCCTCGTCGACGACACCCTCGAAGACATCCCCGGGATCGCGTCGTCCTCCACCGATGCCCGCTCCGGCTCCGCCGTCATCGACCTGGAGCCGGGCGCCACCGTGGAAGACGACATCGTGATCACCGCCATCACCAGCCTCGGGTATGAGGCCCGCCCCGACAGCTGAGGCAGCCGGTCGAGGGTGACCCGGTCCTGCCGGGCCACCCTCAACACCGGAGCCCGACGAACGGTCGCGTCCAGCGTCCTGCCCAGAACCCGTCCTTGGCGGCCGCCGCCGTCCCACGATCCCCGAGGTCTTCCTCTTGCCGTTGCCCACAACGTTCTTCGAATGCCCCTCCCGCCATCCGGCGCCCTGGCCGCCTCAGCGTCGACCCCTGCCATGCTCCAAGCGCTGACGCTGCCGCTGGTGGCCCTGGCCGCCGGCGCCATCTCCTTCAGCTCGCCGTGCTGCCTGCCGCTCCTGCCCGGCTACCTCTCCTACGTGTCAGGGCTGCCCGTCTCCGGCCTGGGCGACCGGGCAGCCAGGCGGCTCACCGTCCGAGCCGCCCTGCTGTTCGTCGCCGGGTTCACCGCGGTGTTCACCCTGCTGGGCATGGCCGCCACCCTCCTCGGATCGGTGCTGTTCCAGAACCAGCGGCAGCTGGTCAAGGTGTTCGGCGTCTTCATCATCATCTTCGGCCTGGCCAACTTCGGGGTGATCCGGATCCCGATGCTCAACCGTGAACGTCGCCTCGACCTGGCCCGGGTGCCAAGGGGGCCGGCCTGGGCGTTCCCCCTCGGCATGGCCTTCGCGTTCGGGTGGGCGCCCTGCATCGGTCCGGTCCTGGCCACCCTGCTGACGACGGCGGCCGCCACCGGTACCGTCGCCCAAGGCGGCGCCCTGCTCGCCCTCTACTCGATCGGTCTCGGCCTGCCCTTCATCGCCCTGGCCGTCGGTTTCGGCAAGGCGCAACGGTCGATGCGGTGGCTCCGACGGCACGGCCTGGCCATCGAACGGGTCGGCGGCGCCCTCCTCGTCGCCGTCGGCGTCCTGTTCGTCACCGGACGGTGGCAGCTGTTCTTCATCCCCCTCCAAAGAAAGTTCGCCGAACTCGGGTGGCCCCCGATATGAACCCAGACCCTCACCGCCATTGGGAGCCAAGCACGCCCATGAAACCCTTCCCTGCCCTCGTGATCCTCACGGCAACCGCGGCTGCGGTCAGCGCCTGCGGGAACGGCGGACCACCCCCGGTCGAGGTTCAAGGCCGCGGGCATGCCCGTCTCGTCGCGTCGTTGTGCACGGCCGCGGCCGCAGCCCGATCTGGCGATCGGGACCGAGCCCGGCGCCTGTTCTTCGACGGCGCCCACCAACCGATCCACG
>JBKJUI010000330.1:0-3863 GCA_046590775.1 Acidimicrobiales bacterium | reverse complement strand
AGCCGGGTCATCGTGGCCTGGAGCACGGCGCCGTCCCGCACGGCGGAGGCCCGCTGCCGAAACGAGGCCAGCTCCTCGTCGCCGCGGCCGAACAGCTTGACGAGCTGGGCGCCGGCCACGTTGAAGCGCTCGGCCATGGTGGCGCCCATGTCGCTGTCCAGCTGCATCTTCCGCCTCTGGACGGCGACCAGGCGGGAGCTGAGGACCCGGTCGACGACCACGACGGCTGGGAGGACCAGCAGGGCGAACAGCGTCACCTTCCAGCTGAGGAGCAGCATCGCCACCAGCGTGGCGGTGACGAGCAGCAGGTTGGAGGTGACGGCGGCCAGCGTCGTGACCGTCCCCTGCGCACCCACCACGTCGTTGCTGAGGCGGGTGAGCACGGCGCCGGTCTGCACCCGGGTGAAGAAGCCCATCGACATGCGCTGGACGTGGTCGAACAGGGCGGTGCGCATGTCGAGGATGAGCCCCTCGCCGATCTTCACGGCCAGCCACCGCTGGACGAAGCGCAGCGAGGTCTCGGCCACGGCCAGGCCGACGGCGAAGGCCACCAGCAGGTTCACCAGGCCCAGGTCCCGGCTCGGGAGGGCGTCGTCGATCAGCCGCTTGAAGACCAGCGGGGGCAGGATGGCGACGACCGTGAGGACGAGGATGCTCCCGAGGTGGACGGCGAGAAGCCGGCGGTAGGGCCGGGTGAGGCCCCAGGCGCGACGCAGGGTGCGTCGGTCGATCCTGGCCCGGGCCAGCTCCTCGGGGCTGAGCCGGGCGGCCCGTATCCGGGATCCGTGCTCCCTCACCCCGGCCGACGGTAGCCAAGGCGGCTGGCAACCTTCTGGCGAAGGGGGGAACCGCCGCAGGCCATACTTCTCGCATGGCCGATCGCAACGTCCTGGGTGGCGAGCTGGAGCCCTGCGGCACCGATCCCGTCACCGGCTTCTTCCGGGACGGGTGCTGCAGCACCGGTCCGGAGGACCTCGGCAGCCACACCATCTGCGCGGTGGTCACCGAGGAGTTCCTCGAGCACCAGCGCAGCATCGGCAACGACCTCAGCACGCCGGTCCCTCAGTTCCGCTTCCCCGGGCTGGTGCCCGGCGACCGTTGGTGCGTCACCGCCAGGAACTGGCTGCGGGCCCACCACGACGGGGCGGCCGCCTTCGTCGTCCTGGCCTCGACCCACGAGCGGGCGCTCGACATCGTGCCCCTGGCGGTGCTGCGGGAGCACGCCGTCGACGTGCCCCCGAACCCGGCCGCGCTGCAGGAGTAGAGGCTCGGCTCCGGGAGGACCCGGAGCCCTGACGCCGTTGCGTCAGGCGACGGTGGCGAGGACCCTGTCGGCCACGCCGATGAGGGCCAGGACCGCCGGGCAGTCGGGCGCCGAGTCCATGGGGGCGACGCCCTCGCGGTCGGCGGCGACGATGGCCGGGTCGTCGGGGACGACCACGATCTCCTGGCCGGGCAGAGCGGTCTGGATGGCCTTCAGGTCCTCGTCGTTGCGGATGCGGCTGGCCACCACGATGATGTGACCCATCTGCTTCTCCTTGGCCAGGGCGGCGGCGCGGGCGCCGACCTCCAGCGACTTCGGGGTGGGCTCGACGACCACGAGCACCACGTCGACCGGGGTGTCGCCCAGGCGGGTGAGGGTGCCGATGCCGGCTTCGCAGTCGGCCAGCACGATGGTGTCTCCGAACTCGACGCTGCTGAGCAACTGCTCAGCGGAGAGACCGCATCACGCACAGCCTGGTTCGGGGTTCTCGATCCGGGAGACGACGGCGAGGCGCACGTTGTCAGGGGCGTCGGAGCCGAAGCGGGCGATGAGCTCGTCCCAGCCGGGGGCGTGCTCCTCGTTGCCCTCATCCAGGCTCTGGCGCATCGACAGGAGGCGCTCGGTCTCCTCGTCGCCCACGCCGAGCGAGATGCCCAGGTTGGGGTTGCTGTCGCAGTCGAGGGCCACCACCGGGATCCCGCGTCGGCCCAGGGTGCGAGCCACGACGGCGGAGGTCGTGGTCTTGCCCGAGCCGCCCTTGCCAACAACTGCGACCTTCATCGGCTCTCTCCCTTGGCTGGCACGCCACCCGGCGCATCGCTCCCGAACGGACTGTACCGCTCGTTGATCAACAAGGGCGAAGAGCTGCTCAGGTTCCGCCGAGGCGGCGGCGCAGCTCGACGGCCACCCGGACGCCGGCAAGGGCCTCGAGCTCCTCGCCCAGCGACTCGACGACGGGGCGGTCGCCGACGTAGGCCCGGTCGCCCTCGGTGCAGCACCAGGCCATCGTCTCGCCCTCGTCGCCCCAGTCGGCCCGTGACCAACGCCGCACGGTGGCGACCTCGATGCCGTCGGGCCGCTCCTCCCAGTCCACCCTGAGGGGCAGCTGCCAGCACACCGACGGCTTCCAGTTGCGTGGTGGCTCGCCGGCCTCCACCGCCGCCAGGTGCAGTGAGCAGCCGGCGCCGCCGGCGAAACCGGGACGGTTCAAGAAGATGCAGGCGCCGTCGACCACCCGGGTGGCGTTGCGCTGCTCATTCCGGAAGATCCCGCCCTCCTCGGCCTCGGCCCGGTGCTCGAAGCGCTCAGGTGGCAGGCAGGCGGCCAGGGCGCTCAGGAGGCGGGCCTCGTCCTCGTCGCCGAGCTCGGCCCCGACCGAGCAGCATCCCTGGCCCAGGTGCTCGGCCGGCTCCTCGAGGATCCCGAGGCACCCCCGGCCCCAGATGCAGGTCCAGCGGGAGGAGAGGAAGGCGCGGTCGAACCGCCACACCGTGCTCCCGTCGGCGATCTCCTCCAGGTCGGGGTCCATCGGCCGCGCATGGTAGGGGCTCGGAGCCCAGATCCCTTCCGGCTTGGGGAGCCCCCGCCCCGGTGCGCCAGAGTGGGGGCATGGCCCGACACGACTTCCGGCGCATCGCCGTGGTCAACCGGGGCGAGCCGGCGGTCCGGTTCATCCACGCGGCCCGCGCGTACGCCCGCCAGCACGATGTCCCGCTGCGGGTCCTGGCGCTCCACACCGAGGCCGAGCGGCATGCCCGCTTCGTGCGGGAGGCCGACGAGGGCGTGTGCCTGGACGACTTCGTCGACCCGGCCGCCCCCCCGGCCAGCCCCTACCTCGACCACGACGTGCTCGAGCGGGCGCTGCGGCACGGCCGGGCCGAGGCGGTGTGGCCGGGGTGGGGCTTCGTGGCCGAGGACGCCGACTTCGCCGAGCGGTGCGAGCGGCTCGGCCTGACCTTCCTCGGCCCCACCGCCGACGTGATGCGGCGGCTGGGCGACAAGATCGCCGCCAAGCGCCTGGCCGAGGAGGCCGGGGTGCCGGTGGCCGCCTGGAGCGGGGGACCAGTCGACACGGTCGAGGAGGCCGTGCGGCAGGGCTCGGTGATCGGCTACCCGCTGGTCGTCAAGGCCACCGCCGGCGGCGGCGGGCGGGGGATCCGCCACGTCACCGCCGAGGCCGAGCTGGAGGCGGCCTTCGACAGCGCCCGCTCTGAGGCCGGGAAGTCCTTCGGCGACCCCACCGTGTTCATGGAGCGGCGGGTGACGGAGGCCCGCCACGTCGAGGTGCAGGTCATCGGCGACGAGCACGGCACTGTGTGGGCGGCTGGGGTCCGTGACTGCAGCCTCCAGCGCCGCAATCAGAAGGTGATCGAGGAGTCGCACTCCACGGCGCTCGACGCCGAGCAGGACGGCGAGCTCCGGGCGGCGGCGGTGCGGCTGTGCGAGCGGGTCCACTACCGCGGCGCCGGCACCGTCGAGTTCCTCTATCAGCCGGCCGAGCGCTCCTTCGCCTTCCTCGAGGTCAACACCCGCCTCCAGGTCGAGCACACCGTCACCGAGATGACCACCGGCCTCGACCTGGTCAAGCTGCAGATCCACG
>JBKJUI010000223.1:0-3039 GCA_046590775.1 Acidimicrobiales bacterium | reverse complement strand
GTCGTCTCCTCGGCCCGCCGCAAGGGCGGCGAAGTGCGGCTCGGCCTCCTCACCTCGGAGAGCCGCAAGCTGCTGCTCGCCGGCCGTGACTTCCCGGGGCCGCCTCGCCTGCTCGGTCGGGTCGAGCTGCCCCGCCCGTACCTCCCCGACGACAAGGCGTTCCGGGCCCGGGCGGTCAGCGCCCTGTCTCGGGTCGACGTCGTCGGGTCCTCCCGCTCCTCGGTCGGCGCCGCGGCCGAGCGCCGCACCCGCACCCGGGGGGCCGAGGCCATGCGCCAGGCCGAGGCGGCCGCCGCCGACCCGGTGGCCACCTGCCCCGACCTCCGCCGCCACCTGCGCGCCGCCGATCGGGTCGAGCGGCTGGTGCGCGAGGCCGACCGCCTCCAGGACCAGGTGAAGGGCCGCAGCGAGAGCCTGGCCCGGCAGTTCGACCGCGTCCTGCGGGTGCTGGCGGCGTGGGGCTACGTCGACGGGTGGAGCCTGACCGAGAACGGCGAGCGCCTCGGGAGGCTGTACCACGAGGCCGACCTGCTGGTGGCGGAGAGCCTGCACGCCGGCCTGTTCGACGACCTCGACCCGCCCAGCGCCGCCGCCCTGGCCTCGTGCTTCACCTTCGAGGCCCGCGGCCAAGAGCCGCCGGCGCCCTGGCTCCCCACCGGCCAGCTGAAGGAGCGGTGGACACAGGCCCAGGAGCTGGCCCGTGACCTGGTGCAGGCCGAGGACGAGGCCGGGCTGCCCCACACCCGGCTCCCCGACGCCGGCTTCTCGGCCTTCGCCTACGACTGGGCCGCCGGCCGCGACCTCGAGCGCCTGCTCGGAGACCACGAGCTGTCGGGCGGCGACTTCGTCCGGAACGTGAAGCAGCTGATCGACCTCCTCCGCCAGCTCGGCGAGGTCGCCCCCGTCCCGGCCACCGCCGCCGCCTGCCGCGCCGCAGCCGACGCCCTGTTCCGCGGCGTGGTGGCTGCGTCCTCGGTCGTCACCAGCGTCGAGCTGCCGGCGGCGGACCGGTAGGGCCCGGGCGCGGTGACGATCTCGAAGGGGTCGTCCTACGGCGAGCCCGGCGCCGAGCTGCCGGACGACGGCGTCCGGTGCGACACCGACGCCGACGCCCGCCGAGCGGTCGAGGCGGCCAGGAGGGAGAGTCGTCCCTACCCGGCCCTCGGCCTGCGGGCCGGCGATCTGGCCCGGACCCTCGGCGGCACCGGCGGGCTCAACGTCTCCTTCCCGGTCGACCTCGGCCAGGTGCTCGTCGACGGCCGGCTCCACCTGTTCGTGGCGTCCTGCGTGGCGAGGAGCCGCACCTGGCGCCGTACGGTCGCCGTCGGCAACGCCCAGTGGCTCGGCCCGTGGAACCTCTGGCCGCGCGGCCACCCGAACGACGGCCCCCTCGACCTGCTCGACGCCCGGCTGCCGGCCGGCGACCTGTGGAAGGTCCGCCGCCGCCTCCCGACCGGCTCCCACCTCCCACACCCGGCGATCGAGACCCGCCGGGTCAAGGCCGTGACGGTCGAGCTCGACCGCCCCCTCGCCGTCTGGCTCGACGGCGAACGGGTGACCGAAGGCCGGGTCCTCGCCTTCCGCTGCGTCCCCGACGCCCTCCGGGTCCTCGTCTGACCCGACACCCCTCCGGGTCTGCCCGGTTTCGGTCCCCAGAGGAGCCAGAACCGGGCAGACCTGGAGGGGTCGTTAGGTTTGGGGGCGTGCGGACCTGGATCCTGGACGAGTCGCCCGGGGCCTTCCGGCAGGGCGAGCTGGCCGATCCGGAGGTGGGGGCCGGCGAGGTGCGGGTGCGCCTGGTGGCGTCGGCCCTGAACCACATGGACGTGTGGGTCACCAAGGGGATGCCGAAGCCGCACGTGCCCCACGTTCCAGGAGCCGACGGCGCCGGCCTGGTCGACGCCGTCGGGGAGGGGGTGGAGGGAGTGTCGGCCGGCGACGAGGTCGTCCTGAACCCGGCGGTGGCGTGCGGGCGGTGCAGCCAGTGCCTGCGGGGGCAGTCCCCGCTGTGCCGGTCGTTCGGGATCCTGGGTGAGCACCGGTGGGGGACCCACGGCGAGCTCGTGGTCGTGCCGGCGCGCCAGGTGCTCCCGAAGCCGCCGGGACGCTCGTTCGAGGAGTGCGCCGCCTATGGCCTGTGCGCGCTCACCGCCTGGCGGATGCTGAGACGGGCACGTCTGGTGGCCGGGGAGACGCTGCTCGTGGTGGGAGTCGGCGGCGGCGTGTCCAGCTTCGGGCTGCTGCTCGGCATCGCCATGGGGGCCAGGGTGGTCGTCACCAGCCGCGACGAGGACAAGCGGGCCAACGCCTTGGCCGTCGGCGCCGCCGAGGCCACGACTCGGGCGACGACCGCTGGCCGGTGCAGGCCGACGTCGTCCTCGAGAACGTGGGCCCGGCCACCTGGGACAAGAGCCTGCGGGCGCTGGCCCCGGGTGGTCGCCTGGTCACCTGTGGTGGCACCTCGGGGGCCAAGGTCGAGCTCAGCCTGCCCCGGCTGTTCTTCAGACAGCACGAGCTCATCGGCTCGACCATGGGCTCCTACCGCGAGTTCGAGGAGGTCACCGCCCTGGTGGCCCGGGGGCTCCCCGTGCCGGTCGACGAGATCTTCCCGGTGGACCGCTTCCCCGACGCCCTCGAACGCCTCGAGCAGGGGGCCCAGCTGGGCAAGATCGTGCTCCGCCACTGACCCGACCGGTGCGGGCAGCCGCTTCTCGGAGCCCCCGAAGGTCCACCGTCCAAGAAGGTGGGCGGGCCTACGCTGCCGGACGTGCCTCCGTATGCGGTCGAGGAGTTCACGGCCGACGAGGCCGCCATCCTGCGGCGCTACGTCACCAACCTCGACCTGCCCGTCTTCGCCCTGGTCAACCTGCCCGAGGTGGTCAAGGGCGCCCTCGTCGCCCGAGATGTCGAGATCCCCAACGAACTCGTCGAGGAAGAGCCGGCGCAGGCTCTTGGCGCTGCGGCTGTACCGGGCGAAGAGGGCGCCCTTGACCACCTCGGGCAGGTTGACCAGGGCGAAGACGGGCAGGTCGAGGTTGG
>JBKJUI010000369.1:0-7280 GCA_046590775.1 Acidimicrobiales bacterium | reverse complement strand
AGTCGCTGTTCGACCTGCTCGAGCAGCAGATCGTGCCCCTGTTCTATGACCGCGGTCGCGGCGGCCCGGTTCCCCGGGCCTGGGTCCGCAAGATCAAGGCCAACCTGCGGACCCTCGGGCCGCAGGTCGAGGCGAGCCGCATGGTGCGCGACTACGTGCAACAGATGTACGAGCCCGCCGCCCAGCGAGCAGACATCATGGCCGCCGACGGGTGGGCCAAGGCGCGCGACCTGGCGGCCTGGAAGCGGCGGGTGGCCGAGTCGTGGGAGGCGGTCCACGTCGTCGCCGTCGAGAGCGAGACGTCGACCCTCGAGATCGGCGCCGCCCGCAGCGTCAGCGCCACGGTGTCGCTGGGCGAGCTCTCCACCGACGACATCGCCGTGCAGCTCCTCCACGGGCAGGTCGGCCCCAACGACGAGCTGTCCGACAGCGAGGTCATCGAGATGGAGCTGGTGGGCAACGGCGACGGCCAGCACCGGTTCGTCGGCACCTTCACGTGCCAGCGCACCGGCCGCCACGGCTACACGGTGCGGGTCGTCCCGAAGAACGCCGACCTCCCCGTCCCCGCCGAGATGGGCTGCGTGGCCTGGGGTAGCTAGCCACGCAGACCTCGGATGGCGAGCTTGTCGGCGCACGCGGCCGGCGGCAGGATCATCCGCATGGCCAAGCTGATCTCGTTGATGATCGAATCCCTCGACGGCTACATCGCCGACCGGGACGGCAGGTTCGAGTGGGCGGCGCCCGACGAGGAGGTGCATGCCTTCGCCAACGACCTCATGCGGCCGATCGCCACCCACCTCTACGGGCGGCGGATGTGGGAGGTGATGCGCTACTGGGAGACCGCCCACACCCTCCCCGACCAGACAGAGGTCGAGCTGGACTTCGCCAGGGTGTGGCAGGCGGCCGACAAGGTCGTGTACTCGACGACGCTGGAGGCGGTCTCGACCGCCAGGACCAGGCTGGAGCGGGCCTTCGACGCCGATGCGGTCAGCCGGCTGAAGGAGGCCACTGCCGCGGACATCACCGTGGCCGGTCCCGGTCTGGCCGGCCAGGCGCTGCGAGCAGGTCTGGTCGACGAGCTCCACGTCCTGGTCAGCCCAGCCGTGGTCGGCGGCGGCCTCCGGTCCCTTCCCGACGGTCTGCGCCTCGACCTCGAGCTCTTGGACGAGCGCCGGTTCACCGGCGGAGTCGTGCACCTCCACTACCGCATCGCCAGCTGAGCGGGCAGGGAGCTCTGGTCGGCCGGGGCTCAGGCGCGACGACGGCGGAGCCGCCCGTCCATCGCCAGCGAGTAGAGGGTCGAGCTGAGCAGCACGCCGAGGAGGCCGGTGAGGAGGAGCCAGGTGAGGGGCCTGGAGCCGTCCATCTCGTCGTTGGCCCGCACTGCAGCCAGCAGGATGAGGAGGACCATCACCTGCTCGGTCTGGAGCATCACCCGGGCCGTGCTCCAGCGCGGGTCGGCGGCGATGAGGAGGCCGGCAACACCCAGGCAGAAGACCGCCCCGAGCACCCGGGCCGTCAGCGGCGTGAGCGTCCAGGGCCACACGTCGATGGCCTGCTCGGGCCTGAGGAAGAGGAACAGGCCGAGGGCCGTCGACAGGGCACCGGTGCTGCCGACGACGAGGCGGGCGGCGGGCGAGAGCGACTGCTCGTGCCCGAACGGTGGCTCCCGACGCCGGTTGAGCAGCCAGGCTCCGATCACCAGGAGGGGCGTCGTGAAGTACAGCCCCGACCACAGCCAGAACGCCAGGTGGTCGTGGTTGAACCGGTCCCAGTGCAGGATCGTGGCCACGCCGAGCAGCGAGGCGAAGGTCGTCACCGGGATGAAGCCGACCTTCACCGTGTGCCACTCGGCGGCCAGCAGAGCCCGCACGAAGAAGTAGGCGCCGCCGATGTAGACCGCGCCCAGCACCATCGGCGTCATGGTCGGCTTGATCGTCCAGGCGAACAGCCGCTCGGTGCGGCCCGGCCAGCCGTACAGCACGGCGAAGGCCACGATCAGGAACGGGATGATGGCCCCGGACAACACGCGAGTCGTCGGCAGGACCCGGTCGTCCCTGTCCTCCCCAGCCACGAGGCCGGCCTCAGCCACCGCTAGTGCCCCTCGAAGGTGGCCCGGCCGGGACCGGAGGTGAGGAACGACCGCACGCCGATTGCCGCGTCACGGCTGCGGAAGACCTGGCTGAACAGCTCGGTCTCCAGGCTGAGGCCGTCCTCGAGGGTGACCTCGAGGCCTTCGTCGACGGCGCGCTTGGCCAGGGACTGGGCGACGTGCGGGCCCGCCGCCGCCGTGGCAGCGAGGGCGAGGGCGGCGCCCAGCACCTCGCTGCGGGGCACGACGAGGTCGACCAGACCGATGCGCAGGGCCTCATCGGCGTCGACGTGGCGGCCGGTCAGGACGAGGTCCTTCGTGCGGGCCGGGCCGATCAGGCGGGCCAGCCGCTGGGTGCCACCGCCCCCGGGGATGATCCCGAGGAGGATCTCGGGCTGTCCGAGCCGGGCGGTGTCGGCGCACACCCGCAGGTCGCAGGCCAGCGCCAGCTCGCACCCCCCGCCCAGGGCGTGACCGCCGAGGGCAGCGATCGTCAGCCGAGGGATGGCGGCCACCGCGTCGAGGGCGGCCCGGAACCGGTCGCTGATCGACCTGGCCTGCTCGGGACCGACCAGCTCCCCCTCGTCGGTCGTGAAGTCGGCGATGTCGGCCCCGGCGGCGAAGATCCGGTCCCCACCCCAGACCACCACGGCGCCGGGCGGGTCCTCGAGCAGCTCGCCGGCGACGACGGCCAGCTGGTCGAGCACGAGGGTGGACAATGCGTTCATCTTCGGCCGGTCGAGGCGCACCAGCGCCACGCCGCCGCGGCGCCGCTCCACGCTGACGTGCTGCTCGGACGGCTCCATGGCGCGGGACCATAGGTCCCGGCGTCAGCTTGGGTCAGGTGACACCGTGGATCCCGACGACCCGGGAGGGTCGAGCGAGCCGAGGAGGACGTCTGCCGCAGCCCAAAGGTCGAGGCGCCCGGCGGCGACGTCGCCCACGAGCCGGTCGAACCCGGGATCGTTCGCCAGCCCCACGGCCAGCAGCTCGAGGCGGCGCAGCACGATCTCGACGACCTCACTGGCCAGGCGCTGGCGACGCCGCCGGGCGAGTTCGTCGCCCACCTCGAGCGCGACCCGGTGCCCGGTGACGGCGTCCCACAGCTCTGGCACGCCGCCTCCGTCGACCGCGGAGGTGACCACGATCGGGGGCCGCCAGGCTTCGGGTGCCCTGCCGACCAGCTCCAGCATCCCCTCGAGGTCCCGCACCGCCGCCTCGGCGCCGCCACGGTCGGCCTTGTTCACCACGAGCACGTCGGCCACCTCCAGCAGACCGGCCTTGTTGGCCTGCACGGAGTCCCCCCACCCCGGTGTCACGACCACGACCGTGGTGTCGGCCGCTCCGGCGATCGCCACCTCGACCTGGCCCACCCCGACCGTCTCGACCAGGACCAGCGGCACACCGACGGCGTCCAGCACCCGGATGGCCTCGGGGACGGCGAGCGCCAGGCCGCCGAGGTGGCCACGGCTGGCCATCGAGCGGATGAAGACGCCGTCGTCGCCGGCGTGGCCCTGCATCCGCACCCGGTCGCCGAGGATGGCGCCGCCGGTGCGCGGCGACGACGGGTCGACGGCTAGCACCGCCACGTCCTCGGACGCCAGGCGGAGGTGGCGGACGACCGCATCGGTCAACGTGGACTTCCCCGCCCCGGGGGCTCCGGTCATCCCGACCGTGTACGCCCTGCCGGTCCTTCCATGGACGAGCCGGCCCAGCGCTCGGCTCGGTTCGCCGCCCCGCTCCACGACGGTCAGCAGGCGGGCGAGCGCACCCCGGTCGCCGAGGGCCGCCTGCTCGAGAAGGGTGGCGGGATCGCGGCTGCGCACCGCAGAGGGGGCGGCGCTCTACGAGGCGCGGGGCGAGAAGGTGACGTTGCCGTCGGGCTCGGCCAGCTCGGCGGCGCCGGAGGTGTCGTCGACCCCGTCGCCGAAGTCGATGCCCAGCGCCCGCACCTCGGTGAGGCCCTCGACGCGATCCTTGAGGATCCGCTCGACGCCCGCCTTGAGGGTCATCGTGCTCATCGGGCAGCCGCCGCAGGCGCCGAGCAGCTCGACGTCGAGGACGCCCGTGTCCTCACGAAGCTCGACCACGCGGATGTCGCCTCCGTCGGCCTGCAGCGCCGGTCGGATGAGTTCGAGGGTCTCGTCGACGGCCGTGCGCATCGCCACGCACCTTACAACCGCCCCGGCGGCGGCTCTCTTCCCTCGGTGCCCGCGCACGGTACGGTCGCTCCATGCGGGAGCACGTCGACCAGGGAGCGGTGGTGGCCGCCACGCAGGAGCTGGTCAAGGTCGACACCCGCAACCCGCCCGGCGACGAGGTGCGGATCGTGGAGGCCTGCCGCAGCCTGCTGGCGCCGCTCGGCGCCCAGGTCGAGGTCATCGAACCCTCTCCGGGCCGGGCCAGCGTGGTGGCCGTCCTCCCCGCCACCGGCAAGCCGGTGCTCGTCGTCAACGGCCATCTCGATGTCGTCCCGCTGAACGCCGCCGACTGGTCGGTGGATCCGTTCGGCGGCGAGGTGGCCGATGGGCGGGTGTGGGGCCGTGGCACCGCTGACATGAAGGGCGGGATCGCCGCCGCCCTCGAGGCGGTGGCTGCGCTGGCCCGCAGCGGCCGCGAGCCCGCCTGGGACCTCGTCTTCCATCTGGTGGCCGACGAGGAGCGGGGTGGTCGGTGGGGCACCGAGGTGCTGGTCGACCAAGGCTTCTGCTCCGGCGTCGCCGCCTGCCTGGTGCCCGAGCCCACCGACCTCAACGTGTGCGTCGCCGAGCGAGGCCTCCTGGTGGCCCACCTCACCACGCTCGGCCGACCGGCCCACGGGTCGGCGCCGCGCCAGGGCATCAGCGCCATCGAGACGGCGGCCAAGGTGGTGCTGGCCCTCCACGCCGCCGACTTCGGCGGCGACCCGCACCCGCTCCTCGGCCAGCCAACGGCCAACATCGGCGAGATCGGCGGCGGCAGCGGCCACAAAACGGTGGCCGAGAGCTGCCGGGTGACCATCGACCGCCGGGTGCTGCCCGGGGCCACGCTGCAGTCGGCGCTGGCCGAGGTCGAGGCCAAGGTCAAGGCGGCCGGCGATCCCGACCTCCGCTACGACATCGAGGTCGAGGTCTTCGGCGAGGCCAGCGAGCTCGACCCCGACCACCCCTGGGCCGCCCTCGTCGGCCGCTGCATCAGCGAGGCCACCGGGCGGCGGCCCCAGGTCATCGGGATGCCGTTCACCACCGACGCCCGCTTCGTCCGCAACGGCGCCGGGGTACCCGCCGTGGTCTGCGGGCCGGGGGGCATCGCCCAGGCCCACGTGCACGACGAGTGGGTGGCCGTCGACCAGCTGGTCGACGCCGCCGCCGCGTTCGCCACGCTGTACGCCACCGCCCTGCCCGCGGCCTAGGCGCTCCCTCCGCTCCACGTGCCCACCGTCGTGGCCGTCGCGCTCCTCGACGGGGCGCACCTGGCCGCCGCCCGCCGTCCCTGGTCCGGCCTGGTCGCCGAACGGGCCGAAGGCCTCGACCACTGGGTCGCCGCCACCGGTCCCACCGCCCGCTGGGAGCGGACGCTCCAGGTCGAGGCCGTCGGCCCGGACCGCCATCGGGTCACCCAGCGCACCGACTACCAGCTCGACCTCCCGTTCTTCGGCTGGCTGTTCGCCGTCCCGACGCGGCGTGAGGTGCGCCACCTCCCGCTCCGGAAGGCCCCCCCGTGGTGGGCGCCCACCGAGGCGCTCGACCGGCAGGCGGCGCGGGCCGTGTGCTGCCTCTGCATCCTGTCCATGGCCACGGGCTACCTCGGCACGCTGCTGACCCAGACCATCGCCTTCGCCGGGAAGGAGTTCGAGGTCGGTTCTGGGGGCCAGGGGGTGGCGTTGGCCGTGAGCCGGGTGGACACCGTGATCGCCTTCTCGGCCCTCGTGCTGGCCGACCGCCTCGGCCGCCGGACCGTGCTGGCCACGGCCGCCGTGGTCGCGGTCTGCTTCACCGCCTTCGGCGCCCTGGCGCCCAGCCTGCCCCTCCTGATCGCCCTGCAGCTCCCGTCGCGTGGCCTCACGGCGGCGATGAACCTCATCATCGGCGTGCACGCAGCCGAGGAGGTGCCGGCCCACGCCCGGGCGTGGACGGCCAGCGTTCTCGCCATGATCAACGCCCTCGGTGCCGGGATGTGCGTGCTCACCCTGCCGCTGGCCGACCTCGGCCGGCGGGGTTGGCGGCTGTCCTACGTCGTGCCGCTGCTCTTCCTCCCCCTCCTGGTCGTGACGGTCCGCCGCCTGGCCGAGAGCCGCCGCTTCCTGCGCATGCGGGCCGCTGGCCCGTCGCAGCCGGGACCGGGGACCGGCCTCCTGGGCCACGGCCGTCGGCTTGTTCTGCTGGCCACCGGTGCCTTCCTGGCCGCCGCCTTCGTGAACCCCGCCGCCCAGCTGCAGAACACGTTCCTGGCCGATGAGCGCGGCTTCTCGGCCACGCGCATCACCTTGTTCACGCTCCTCACGGGCACTCCGGCCGGGATCGGGGTGGTGATCGGAGGTCGCCTGGCCGAGCGCAGCCGTCGCCGGGTCGGCGCCGTCGGGCTCGTCGTCGGCACCGCGCTCGTCGTGCTCGCCTACCTGGCCGTCGGCTGGCCGCTGTGGGTGCTCGGCATCCTCGCCGGCATCTTCTCGGCCGCCACCGTGCCCGCGCTCGCCGTCTACGGGCCCGAGCTGTTCCCCACGGCGCTGCGGGGGCGGGCGAACGGCGTCATCAGCATCGTCTCCCGGGTCGGGGCCGTGATCGGCCTCCTCGCCGCCGGCCTGCTGTCCGAACGGCTCGGCGGCCTCGGACCGGCCCTCGCCGTGCTGGCCACCGGTCCCCTGCTGCTGGCCGTGCTGGTCCTCACCCTCTACCCCGAGACGGCCGCACGCGAGCTCGAGGACCTGAACCCCGAGGACGACCAGGCTGCCGCCCTCCCCGCCCCTCCAAGCTCCCCCTAGTCGGGAAGGGCACACCGAGACGCAGCGAGCCCGGCCCCTCTGCGGGGCCGGGCTCTGGACTTGCTCAGACTGCGGGCGTCAGGAACGCCTGCGGATCACGCCGTGGCGTGAGCCAGGTCAGCGACCGGCCACGCTGCGGCGACGCAGGGCGAAGGCGGCGATGGCGAAGAGGGCGAGGCCCCCGGCCAGCGGCGCCTTGGATTCGCCACCGGTTCGGGCCAGCTCGCC
>JBKJUI010000205.1:0-14868 GCA_046590775.1 Acidimicrobiales bacterium | reverse complement strand
ACCACTCGGTAGACGCCGACCCTGACTCGGTAGGCGTCGTCCTCGCCGACCAGCTTTGTGCACCCGGGCGGCCGGGGATTGTCAGCGAGCAGGTCGATCGCAGCCCTTACTCGCTGTTGTTCCCGACGAGGGAGCGCGGCCAGGGCTTTGACCGCTCGCCGGGCGATCTCGACCTGGTACCTGCTCAACGGAGGCCGAGGTCGGCCTTGACCTCCTCCCAGGGCACGTAGTCGTTCTCGGCGCGAGCAGCTTCCAGCTCGGCGCCGTCCACCGCGTCCTCGGCGACCTCGACCAGAGCGTCATAGGAGGCGGCGTCAACAAGCACGGCGACGCGGCGCCCACGACGGGTCATGTACACCGGCTCCCCGGATCGGGCTAGGTCGATCGCCTCGGCCAGCCGGTTCCGTGCCTTGCTCACGGAGAACTCGCTCATGTACGAATCGTACATGAAGGGGACGACACTGCCCGCCAGTGGTGTATCCCCGAACATCACCCCTGATGCTGCCCCGAAGCTCGTGGGCGCCCTGCCCCCGATCGCCGGCTGGGTGGCCGCACGACGACCGCCGCCGAGCCCGACGCGACAAGGAACGGATGAGTTCGCACCGACCTGCTCGTCCCTACGGTGAAGGTCGAACCGAGGAGGCTCTATGACGAGGGTGATCGCCGACATCTCGATGTCGCTCGACGGGTTCGTGACCGGGCCAGATCCCGATGTCGAGCACGGCCTGGGCCACGGAGGCGAGCCGCTGCACACATGGGCGATCGACAGCGACGACGAGGTCGACGCCAAGGTGCTGGCCGATGCCACCGGGCTGAGCGGCGCCGTGGTCATGGGGCGTCGGCTGTTCGACACCATCGACGGGCCGAAGGGATGGAACGACGAGATGGGGTACGGCGCCGGCCTCGCGGCGACGCCACCATTCTTCGTCGTGACCCACTCGAGGCCCCACGCGGTGCGCCTCGACCTCGACTTCACCTTCGTGACCGACGGACTTGAGTCGGCGATCGCGCAGGCGCGAGCAGCGGCCGGCGACGAGGACGTGGTCGTGATGGGCGGCGGCGACGTGGTGCGCCAGTGCGTCGAGACCGGCCTCGCCGACGTGCTGCGAATCCACCTCTCGCCGATCGTCCTCGGGGGCGGCACGCCGCTGTTCGGTGACGGCGGTGTCCGTCGCGTGCTCATGCAGCGTTCAGTCCTCGTGTCCTCGACCGCCACGCACCTCACCTACGAGGTCAGATGAGCGCGCGTGGGCAGGACGTTCACGGCGACGCTGCAGAAGAGCCCGGCGAAGGGCGGCTGGACGTACGTCGTGATGCCGGGCTCGGCCGAGTAGTTCGGAACCCGCGGCCTCGTGAATGTCCGCGGCACCATCGACAGCCGCCGTTCGGGGGCGCGCGCCATCGCGATCACGACCCGGTCGCCCGTCCTCGGGCAGCGCTCGTCGGCGAGCTGCTCGCCAGCCTGGTGCTTGAAGAACCCTGCACCTCGACGCGGTAGGCGCCATGTTCCGAGGCCATGCCCGGGCACGCCGCCGTGCCCTGGGCCTAGGTCCACCTTGCGCCCGACGACCCAGCAGGGACGCCGCCGGGTGTGGCGCGTCGACCCCTCCTTCCGGATCCCGCTCTGGGCCTGGCATCCTCCCCAGGGTGTCCCGTTGGCAGGAGGTCCTCAGCACCGAAGAGCTCGGCGCCATCCCCCGTCGCGTGGTGGTCGATGGTCGCGAGGTCGTTCTGTGGCGACTGCCCGACGGAGGGGTCGGCGCCCTCGACGACCGCTGCGCCCACCAGGCCATGCGCCTGTCGATCGGGACGGCCCTGCCCGACGGCTGTCTGGTCTGCATCGCGCACGGGTGGACCTACAACCCTGACGGCTCCAACGCCCTCGTCCCCGGGGGGCCCAAGGTGCGGGCCCACGACGCCCATGACGACGGCGTCGTCATCCGCGTCCGCCTCACCAGCTGACCCACCTCGCCAGGACCGACCACCTCAGGAGGGGACCCGTCCGGTCGAGGAGTGGAGATGAAGAGCGTGACTGCCGCGCCCGCCGGACCACCTGCCGCACCGGGGACGCTCGCCCGGCTGGCTCCTCTCGGCATGGTGACCGTCCTCGTCGGCCTGGTGGCGATGGCCTCGGTCGACGCAGTCACTCCGAAGGAGGAGGTGGCAACCGGGACGTCCCTGGCCACGGCCGAGGGCGGACTGGCGACGGCATCCAGCGCGGCAACGGCCACCCCCATGACGCTCACCGTCCCGAGCGGCGACGTCCACCTCCTCGCCGCCCTCCGCGTGACGGCCGAGATCGACCCCGGCGGCTACGACCGCGTCGCGTTCGCCTACCCGGGCGGCGGCACCGACACTCGAGGCTGCGACACCCGGGCCCGGGTACTGCAGCGGGACTCGACCGTGCCCGTGCAGGTCGAGTCCTCGGGCTGCAAGGTCGTCGCCGGCCGCTGGGTGGACAGCTCCACGGGCACGACCTACGAGCGCGCCGCCGACGTGTCGATCGACCACGTCGTGGCGCTCAAGGAGGCCTACGTCAGCGGGGCGTCGTCGTGGTCGGCGGCGACCCTCTCGGCCTTTGGCAACGACGTCGACCGCGTCGAGGCTCTCCAGGTCATCGGGGGTTCCGGCAACGCCTCGAAGGGCGACAAGGACCCGGCCGAGTGGCGGCCCCCCCTGCGGTCGTCGTGGCCGGGCTACGCCCGCAGCTGGCTCGTGGTCAAGGTCGCCTACGGGCTCACGGCCGACCAGGCCGAGGCCGAGGCGCTGCGGGAGATGCTCGCACCGCCGACGCCGCCGTCCTCGACCCCGCCGGCTGCGCCGACGGTGGCGCCGGCACCCTCGGCGACCCAGCCTCGAGCGATCACCCCGACGCCGCCGAGCACCAAGCGGTCTCCAGCCCCGAGCCGGACCCCGACCCCGTCACCGTCACCCTGTCACCCCTCCTACCGGGGGGCATGCCTGCCCGTGGACGCAGCAGACGTGGACTGCCAGGGCGGCCGTGGGAACGGCCCGGTCTACACGGGCACGGTGCAGGTGATCGGCCCGGACGTGTACGACCTCGACGCCGACGGCGACGGTGTTGGCTGCGAGTGAGCCTGCGTCGAGGCCGGACCGGCGGAGCCGAGGCTGCTGGAGCACCTGCTCGGGGCAGGTAGAGGCGTCGTGGGCGACCACATCAGTCGTAGGTGGCCTCGAGCCACCAGGAACCGGCCTCGCAGACGAGGAGGAGCGCCGTCCCGTCCGAGGCGGTGACCTGGATCCGGGCCAGGCGGGCGGCGGCGGCGGGATCCCACCAGCGCTCCTCGACCGGCCACGGACCGGCCCACCCGTCGACCACCAGGGTGCCGCCCGACCAGCCCACCCGGGCCGGGGCGGCGCTGGCCAGGCCCCGGCCCGACACGGTGACGGGGGCGCCGGCGGCGTCGACCACCTCGGCCGGCTCCCGCTCGACCGGCACCACGGCCGGCGGTGGCCCGGGGATCCGCCCCGGCCAGGGCGGCACCTCGCCCGCCGCGGCGCCCATCGTCCGCTTGGGCCGGTGCAGTGGGCGCTCGGCCACCTCGGGCAGGTCGGTGGCCGGGCCGAGCTCGATGGCGGCCGGCCTGGCCATCCCACCAGGTTGCGCCGGCTCGCGCGGGTCGCCCCAGGGGACGAGGGTGGCCCGCAGCCGCGGCCCGCGGCCTCCCGAGGGCACGGCGGTGACCACCGCCGCCGGGCCCAGCAGGCCCTGCACCCGGGCCAGCGCCCGGGCCGCCCGCTCGTCGGCCTCGGCGTCACCACCCCAGAACCCGAGCTGGCGGCCGCCGCCGGGCACCACCTCCTCGGGCACCAGGCGCAGCAGGACCAGACCTCCACCCTCGGCCCGCCCGCCGACATCTCCCGGAGCATCACCCTCCTGTTCGGGCCGGACCCCGCCACCACCGCCGAACCGTGGTGCGGAGCCCAGCCGGCGCCCTGCGGACGGCGAGTCGGGCGGGACGGCGACCTCGCCCTTGCTGGCCTCCCGAGCCGCTCGGGTCGCTCCCCCGGCCTCCCGGGCCGCTCGGGCCTCAGCATCGCCGCTCTGCCGGGCCGCTCGGGCCTCAGTGGTCAACCAGCCGTCTAGCTGCCAGCGCACCCGTTCGGCCGTGGCCCCCGGGGTGAAGCGGCCCTCGTGGCGCCACACCCGGCCGAGGCGCTGGCCCTCGGTGGTGAACGCCTCGATGGTGAGCCGGGTGCAGGCCAGGCCCCTGCTGTCGAGCCGGTCGTGCAGGTCGGCGGCCAGGGTGCGGGCGGCGAAGGCGGCGGTGTCGACGCGGTCGGCCGGCGGGTCGAGGGCGATCTCGACGGCGAGGTCGGGTGGCGGGTCCCGGGCCTCGAGCGGGCGGTCGTCGAGGCCGCCCGACCGGCGCCAGGCCAGGCCCCCGTCGGGCCCGAAGCGAGCCACGAGATCGGTCTCGGGCAGGGCCGCCACCGCCCCGAGCGTCCGCAGCCCGAGCCGCACCAGCAGCGACACCAGCTGGATCATGCCCTCCGAGCCGTCGGCGACCGTCAGGGCGGACACGGGTAGGTCAGCCAGGAAGGCTTGGGTGCCCCCGTCGGCCAGCACCAGGACCGGCCCACCGGGCTCCCCGCTCTGAGGGGCCGCTCCGGCCGCACGGGCGGTGGCCCGGGCCGCCAGGGAGGCGGCAAAGGCGCCGTCGGCCACACCGGCGCCCACGTGGGCGGCACCGGCCCCGAGCACCTCCCGGACCGCGGCCACCACCCGGGCCGCCAGGGGCTCGTCGCCGCCGAAGTAGCGAGACGGCCCCCGGGTGGCCACCGAGCACAGGCCGGGCCGGGTCAGCTCGACCCGGGGGGCGAACGCCTCGACGGCGGCGGCCACCGGCTCAAAGGCGCGCCCGTCGCGGGCCGGGTCGTGGTCGAGGACAGCCAGGCGGGGGCAGCGGGCCTCGGCGTCGCGCCGGCGCATGCCCCGGTGCACGCCCTCGTCCCGGGCCGCCGGCGTGCACGCCACCGTGCGCCCGGCGTGGAGGACGACGGCCGGCACGTCGGCCGGCACCCCGGCCGCCACCAGCGGCCAGTCGGCGCACCACAGCGCCAGGGTGCGCTCGGCGGTGGCCCACGGCCGGGCCCCCGACACCGCGACACCTGCGGCGTCGCCGGCGTTGCCGGGTTCTCTGCCCTGGCCTGCTCGGGGCTGAGCGACAGCAGGACGGGCTGGATCATCAGCCCCGGCCGTCTCCGCGGCATGGCCCACGTAGCCGGCCAGGGCGGCCGCCGCCGGGCCGTGGTCCATCAGCCGGCACCGACGTCGCTCGAGTGTGCCCGCTTCTGGTCCCTGGGGGAGGCAGAAGTGGGCAGACCCGAGGGGGTTTGGTCGGCCACGGCCACGCCGTCGTGGCCGGGCAGCCACAGGTGGGCCGAGCGCTCGCGGCCGGCGGCTCCCCGACCGGTGGCGGCGACCTCGACCTTCCGGGCCTGGAGGAACCCGTGGCCGTCGTCGAGCCCGAGCCAGGCGGCGCCGGTCACCCGCAGCCGCACGTCGGCCCCCTCGACCCACGAGGCCCCGGGCGGGACGAGGGGGATGAGGACGCTGCCCCGCTCGCGGGCCCGGGCCACGAGGCGGCGGGCGTCTGGTGGCCGGAGGCCGGGGGGCACGGCGGCGACCACCAGGTCGACCCCGTCGAGCAGGGCGGCCACCACCGTGGGCCAGTGGCCGAGGGTGGCGGCGTCGGGGACGAGGGCCAGGCGCTCGAGGGCCACGCCGAGGTGGGCGGCGGCCGGGGCGTGGGCGGCAGGGAGTCCGACCACGGCGGCCCACGATCCGGCCTGGGTGGCGGCGGCCACCAGGGCGAAGGCCAGGCTGGTGGCCCCGAGCCCCGGCGGCCCGGCCACCGTGGCGGTGGCCCCCCGCCCCAGGCCGGCACCGACCAGGCCCGAGAGGGCGGGCAGGACCGGGAGCGTCCGCTCCCGGGCCAGGGTGGTGGGCGCCACCCGCTCGGCCAGCGCCCGCAGGCCCGCGACCTGGCGGGAGCCGTCGCCGTCGTCCCCCGGAGGGTCGGCGAAGGGACGAGCCAGCGCCGCGACCACCTCACCAGCGTAGCGAGTGGGAGGGACAGAAGCGAACGTGTGTTCGTACTTCGTCCTGGTGGGGTTCCACCTGCAGCGGGAGCGTCAGGCGGCGATCGGGACCGGCTCGGAACCCGGCTCGGGGATGGGCTCGGCCGGCGCCGAGGCCAGGCGCCGCTCGGTCAGGGCGGCCGGCAGCAGCACCCCCGCCACGGACAGAGCGGCGAGCAGGCCGCCACCGCCCAGCGCCACCTGGGCCCCGAAGCGCTGCACGATCCAGCCGACGAGCGGGGCGCCGACCGGGGTGGTGCCGAGGAAGACGAGGGCGTAGAGCGCCATGACCCGCCCCCGCATCTCGCCGGCCGCCACCAGCTGGACCCGGGCGTTGGCCGTGGAGAAGAAGGCGATGCCGGCGCCGCCCGAGAGGGCGAAGAGCGGCAGGACCAGCCACAGCCTGGTGGTGGACGCCGTGGCCGCCAGCAGCAGCCCGGAGGCCAGCCCGGTCACGAGGAGGGTCCGGTCGCTCGGGCGGCGCCGGCCAGCCACGACCAGGGCGCCGACGACCGACCCCAGGGCCATGGTGGCCGTGAGGGCCGAGTACATGGCCGAGCCGCCTCCGTAGGTGCGCTCGGCCAGGACCGGCAGGATGATCGGGAAGTTGAACGAGAACAGGGCCACCAGGCCGACCAGGCCGATGGTCCGCCGCAGCACCGGCTCACCCCAGGCGTAGCGCAGCCCGGCCCGCACCTGGCCCCGCTGGGCCACCTGGCGCGGCGCCCGGCGCAGCTCGGCCGGCCGCATGCGGCGGTAGGCCTCGATGACGGCGAGGAAGGACACGGCGTTCACGGCGAAGCACCACCCGCCCCCGACGAGCGCCAGCAGCCCGGCGGCCACGGCAGGGCCGACGATGCGGCTGGCGTTGAACAGCGCCGAGTTGAGCCCGATGGCGTTGGGGAGGTGACCGGGCTCCACCAGCTCGTTGACGAAGGCCTGGCGGGTGGGGATCTCGACGGCGCTGCCCACGCCGGAGAGGAAGGCGAGCACGTACAGCGGCCACAGCTGGACCGACCCGAGGAGGGTGACCGCAGCGAGGAGGGCGGCCACGGCGGCGAGGAACGCGTTGGCGACGATGAGGACCTGGCGCTTGTCGAAGCGGTCGGCGATGAGCCCGCCCCAGGTCCCGACCAGCAGCATCGGCAGCAGCGACAGCCCGGTGACGGCGCCGAGGGCCACCGCCGAGTCGCTGAGGCGATACACGACCCAGCTGAGGGCGACGATCTGGCACGCGGTTCCCGACAGTGACACCAGCTGGCCCAGGTAGAAGAGCCGGTAGTTGCGGGTGCGGAGCGAGCGGAAGGTGCGGCGGATGGTCGGCATGTCTGATCTGGTTCAACTGCTTAGCACAGCGAACTGTTCCAGGGCACCGACTTTCTCACGGGAAGATGCCGCGGGCGGCGATGGCCTCGGCCACCCGCTCGACGGCCAGGGCGAACGCCGACCGGCGCAGGTTGACGTCGAGGTGGGCCGCCTTGGCCCACACGTCGGCGCTGGCCGCCTCCATCGAGCGACGGAGGCGGACGGCCAGGAGGTCCTCCTCCCACTGCATGCCCTGGCGGCTCTGCGCCCACTCGAAGTACGAGGCCGTCACGCCGCCGGCGTTGGCCAGGATGTCGGGCACCACGTGCACGCCGCGGTCCTCGAGGACGTGGTCGGCGGCGGTGGTCGTGGGTCCGTTGGCCGCCTCCACCACCACCTTGGCGGCGAGCCGCCCGGCCACGTCCTCGTCGATGGCCCCGGCCAGCGCCGCCGGCACGCACAGCTCGGCCGGCACCTCCCACAGATCGTCCGGGTTCAGGGTCTCGCCCCCCTCGAACCCCGACACGGTCCCCGCGGCGGCGACGTGGTCGGCCAGCGCCGCCGGATCCAGCCCGCCCTGGTTGTAGGTGGCGCCGTCGACGTCGGACACGGCCACGACCCGCATGCCGGCCGAGGCCAGCAGGAAGGCCAGCGGTCCCCCCACCTTGCCGAAGCCCTGCACCACGGCCCGACCGCCGACGAACTCGATCTCGAGCTCCTTGAAGGCGGCACGGGCGCAGACCATCACGCCGGTGGACGTGGCGCCGCTGTGGCCCTTGGTGCCCCCGACCGACAGCGGCTTGCCGGTGACCGAGGCCGAGACGTCGGTTCCCTTCAGCATCGACAGCGTGTCGAGCAGCCAGGCCATCACCCGGCCGTCGGTGTTCACGTCGGGCGCAGGCACGTCGAGGTCGGGCCCGAGCAGCGGCGCGATCTCCACCGTGTACCGCCGGGTCAGCCGCTCCAGCTCGCCGAGCGACAGCACCCTGGGGTCACAGCGCACGCCCCCCTTGGCTCCCCCGAACGGCAGGTTGGCCACCGCCGTCTTGAGGGTCATGCCGGCGGCCAGAGCCGTGACCTCGCGGGCATCGACCTGCGGGTGGAAGCGGATACCGCCCTTGCCAGGGCCCCGGGTGGTGTCGTGGTGAACCCGCCAGCCGGTGAACACCTGGAGGTGACCGTCGTCCATCCGCACCGGCACGGCCACCTCGAGCACCCGCTTGGGGCTGCGCAGCTTGCGGTGGATGTCGGGGTCGATCCCGGTCAGCTTGGCGGCGTCGTCGAGCCGCTCGAGGACTGCGTCCCAGGCGTCCTTCCTGTCGTGCTCCCCGTCGTGGCCGGCACCAGCGGAAGCAGCCACGGGATCAGGCTAGGTGCGCTCCGGGGGGCCCGTGTGCCTCAGCCGAACTTCTTCGGCTCGACCCCTTCGAGGTAGTGGGTGAACAAGCCGCGCACGATGTCGATGAGCCCGGCGGCCGTGCACGTCTACGGGAACCAGATCACCGTCGAGCTCGGGCGGGCGGTCACCCGAGCAGTCCTCGACCGACCGGTAGCGCTCGTGGCCCATGCCGGTGAGCGGCCGGTTGACCTCGAACCGGACGATCCCGGCGCGTCCGGTGGGCTTCTCCGAGACGGCGATCGACTGGCCCATCGAAGAGTTGAACCTAGACCGTCGATACGCTGAGCCGCCATGTCGCACGCAATGAGACCCCCGCGCGACCGGGTGCCCTGGCGCACCATCCTCGCCGTCCTGTTCGTCGTGCTGGCGTCGGCCTTCGTCATCGTCACGCTGCAGCGGCTCGGGCGGATCATCACCTGGTTCGTGGTGGCCGCCTTCTTCGCCGCCATCCTCACCCCGGCGGTCGACTTCCTCTGCAAGCGGGCGAAGATGCCGCGGGTCCTGGCCACCCTCATCGTCTTCCTCCTCGGGATCGCCCTGATGGCGGGGATGCTCTACTCCTTCATCCGCCCCCTGGTCGACCAGGCCTCCCAGTTCGCCGAGGACCTGCCCGGCTACGTCGAGGACGCCAAGGCGGGCCGGGGCCCGGCCGGCGACCTGGTCCAGCGGTACGAGCTGGACACCTACCTCGAGCGCAACCAGGAGAAGCTGCGCCAGACGGTGACCGGCGCCGGAGGCCCGGCGGCCAGCTTCGCCTCCAGCATCTTCAGCACCTTCGCGGCGGTGCTCACGATCCTGGTGCTCATCTTCCTCCTGCTGCTCGAGGGGCCGAAGGTGGTCGACGGCCTCCTCCGGCTCATCCCCCCACGACATCGCGACCGCGTGCGTCGGGTGGCCCGCGACAGCAACCGGGCCATCACGGGCTACATGTTCGGCAACCTCGCCATCAGCGTCATCGCCGGCATCGCCACCTACCTGATGCTGACCGTGCTCGACGTGCCGTTCAAGGGAGTGCTGGCCCTGTGGGTGGCCTTCGCCGACCTCATCCCGCTCGTCGGGGCCACCCTCGGCGCCGTGGTGGTGTCGGCCGTGGCCTTCCTCGACTCGCCACGTACCGGCATCATCGTGGTGATCTTCTTCGTCATCTACCAGCAGTTCGAGAACCACGTGCTGCAGGTGTCGATCATGAGCCGCACGGTCGACCTCAACCCGCTGGCCGTGCTGGGCAGCGTGCTCGTCGGCGTCGAGCTGTTCGGCATCCTGGGCGCCCTGCTCGCCATCCCGGCCGGCGGCGTGCTGCAGGTCGTCTGCCGCGACATCTACGACACGAACCTCGGCATGCTGAAGGACGATCCGACCATCGGCGAGGACGAGGTGCCGATCTCAGAGGTGCAGGCGGGAGAGGCGGCCGAGGTGGCCACGGCGGTGAACGAGGGCGAGACCGGCCCGGCCGAGGTCCCGGCGCCCGGAGCGCCCGCCGCAGAACCGACGCCGACTGCGGGACCTCCGGTGCCCGGGCCCGCAGGCGGGACGTGACCAGGGCCGAGGTCCCGGCCACCGCCACCCTCGAGCTCGAGGGCCACATCATCGACTCGCTGCTGCTGGCCAAGGTGCTCGACGAGATCCTGGCCGCCGGGGCCGACTACACCATCGACGACGTCGTCATCGGCCGGGCCCGGGGCGACCACAGCCGGGCCCTGCTGTCCCTCACCCACCCGGGCGGCACCGAGGCGCTCGACGACCTCTGCACCCGGTTGGCCGTGCACAGCGCCCGCCGGGTCGACGGCGCCGGTGGGTGAGGAGCTGGCCTGGGGGCGGCGCTACCTGCTCTGCCCGCCAGCCCACTTCGCCGTCGTCTACGAGATCAACCCGTGGATGGCCACCGAGGTCGAGGTCGACCTTGACCGGGCCCAGGCCCAGTGGGACAACCTGAAGGCGGCGCTCGAGCAGGCCGGCGCCGAGGTCGAGGTGCAGCCGGCCGACCCTGCGGTCCCCGACCTCGTCTTCACGGCCAACGCCGGCATCGTCAGCGGGCGCGCCTTCGTCCCCTCCAACTTCCGCCACCCGGAGCGCCAGGCGGAGACGCCGCTCGACATCGCCTGGTTCTCGGGCCGCGGCTACGACGTGCGGTTGCTCAGCGACGACGTCGACCACGAGGGCGCCGGCGACGCCCTGCCCTTCGACGGGGTCCTCGTCTCCGGCTACCGCTTCCGCAGCGACGCCGCCGCCCACGCCCAGCTGTCGAAGCTCCTCAGCGTCGCCGTCCGGTCAGTCGAGCTGGTCGACCCCCGCTACTACCACCTCGACATCACGTTCTGCCCCCTCGACTCCACCCGGGCCATCCTCTGGCCGGGCGCCTGGGACGGGTACGGCCAGCGCGTCATGGAGGCGCTCGTCCCCGAGCCCCTGGTCCTCGAGCCCGAGGAGGCCGCCCGCTTCGTGGCCAACTCGGTCGTGGTCGGCCGCACCATCCTGATGCCCGCCTGCCCACCCCGGGTCGGCCGCCAGCTCGAGGCCTGGGGATTCACCCCGGTCGAGGTCGACGTCAGCGAGTTCATGAAGGCCGGCGGCGGCTGCCGCTGCCTCACCCTGGCCCTCGACGTCGAGCTGTCCGCGCCTACCCCCACTGCTCCGGCTGCGCAGCGGGGCCCCTAGCTGGGGGCTCCGCCCCCAGACCCCCGGTCGGGCGGGCGCATCAGGGGAGGAGGCGGCTCGACGCGACCCTCTGGGACGTCGGCCAGGTCCTCCGCCGGGCCCTGGATGGGCGGCACACCGGCATCGGCAGGCACGGCGCGGGGTCCAGCCTCACCGGCCGCCTCATGAGTCTCGGCGGCATCGTCGCCGGCCAGCTCAGCGTGGGAACTGCGCTCCGCCGCCAGCCTCTCGGCCTGTGCTGCGGCGACGGCTTCGAGCTCGACCGAGGTCAGGGCCTCTTCACGGCGGCGGCCGAGGAGGACGAAGGCGAGGAGGGCCAGGGCGCCGACGGCCGGCGCCACCAGCTCGTTCACGCGGAAGCTGCCGATCTGGGTGGCTTCGTCGATGCGCAGGGTCTCGATGGCTCCGCGGCCAATCGTGTAGAGGAAGGCGTACAGGGCGAACAGCTGGCCGGGCTTGAGGCGCTTCCGGCGCTCGAGGAGGAGGAGCAGGCCGGCGATGAAGACACACCACAGGGCCTCGTAGAGGAACGTGGGGTGGAAGGTCTCGTCGAGCTCATAGCCCAGCGGTCGGTTGTCGGCGTCGATGCGCAGGGCCCAGGGCAGCTCGGTGGGTCGCCCGAACAGCTCCTGGTTGAACCAGTTCCCGAAGCGGCCGATGGCCTGGGCGAGCGGGATGGCTGGGGCGGCGACGTCGAGGAGGCGGAGGGGGCGGGCGCCGCGCCGGGCCGCCACGATGCAGCCGACGGCGGTGCCGAGGGCGACGCCCCCCCAGATGCCGAGCCCGCCCTCCCAGATCTTGACGATGCGGAGCGGCTCGTCGGCGAAGCTGGGGTCACCCCGGTTCCAGTCGGTGACGACGTGGTAGAGGCGGGCGCCCACCAGGCCGGCTGGCAGCGCCCACCAGGCGATCGACTCGACCAGGCCCGGAGGGCCCCCCCGACGGTCCTGGCGCAGCGAGGCGACCTTCACCGCGGCGATGGCGCCGAGGGCGATGCACAGGCCGTAGGCCCGCAGCGAGAGGGGCCCGAGCTCCAGGACGCCGGACGAGGGGCTGGGGAGCGAGGCGATCACTGGCTGGGCACAGTAGGGCGACCCCCGGGGCGCAGACCGGCCAGGACCTCGTCGAGCCTTCCGGTCGGGTCCTCGAGCAGCGGCGCCATCAGCACCATCGACGGACGCTGCGGAGGCTCGGAGAAGCCGACCCCGAGCGGCGGGTGGAGAGGACCCAGCACGCCGAGCGGCTTCCCGTCGAGGGAGGCGGCGCCGGCCAGGACCGGGCGCCAGGCCAGGGCGCGATACCACTCGCGAACCCCCGACGGGCTCGTCCCGTAGGTGTGAACGCCCATGGCGAGACGGGCGATCGGCGCCTCGACGAGCCGGGTGGCCCAGGAGGGGCGAAGGGCGAGCGGCGGCAGCCGCCAGCCCGGCCCGGCCCGCAGCGAAACCTCGAGCGGCCCGGCAGCCACATCGATGCCGCGCTCGTCCCGGGCGACGGCGAACGGCACCACCCGCACGTCGTCGAAGGCGTACACCGCGCTCACGAACGCGGCGGTCTCGGGGCGGTCGGCCAGCAGCACCCGGGTGCCGTCGGGACGGGTCCACATCACGTCGGCCATCGGGCCGAGCGGTCCGTCGTCCCAGTGCCCGATGGCCAGGCGGTCGCCCGAGGCGAACCCGGCCGAGGCGATGCACCCGGCCAGGCGGTGACGGCTCAGGCGCTGACCCGATCCACCCCGGTGGGGCTCGCTGGCGCCCCGCTGCGGCGGTTGCGCCGCACCACGACGAGGGCGGCGATGGCCAACGCCACCGAGACGAGGGCCAAGACCGAGTGCACGGCCTTGAAGGGGACGTCGCGGGCCTCGTCGCGCCAGATGTTCCAGATGCGGGTGGTCCACACGTAGATCGTCCAGCCCGAAAAGGCCCGGATGAGCAGCGCCTGGTTGCGGGTGAGCATCACGCACCGAACCTACCGGAACAGGCAGAGAAACCTTCCCGCGCCTACGGTCCGGCGCGTGAGCTTCGACCTGTGCCTCTGGGACGCCGACCGGCCTCCCACGGTGGCCGACGCCGGGAGCAGGTACGAGCAGGTTCGAGCAGGGAGGGACCCGGCCGATGGTCGGAGCGAGCGGGTCGACGCCTTCGCCGACGAGTGCGACCGGCGCTGGCCATCCGGGCCCGAAGGTGCCGATCGGCCCTTCGCCGGCCGACGCACCCCGTCCGCCTTCCTGGCCACCGTCAGGCCGGACGCCGCCACCGCCCTGTTCGGTGAGATGGTCGAGATGGCCGAGCGCCTCGGGCTCATCCTCTACGACCCGCAGAGCGGCATCATCAAGATCCCGAGCCGGCTGTCCTTCGAGTGCGACCCGCCAGAGGGTCGGGTGAACCGGCGGTCGCTGCGCCGCCTCCTCAAGCGCCGAAGGGTGCAGCAACCCCAGCTCCCCGCCGCCCCGACGACCACCTCGAACCCTCCCTGACTCGACGTTGACCCCGCTCAGTGGAGATCTTTCGGGAGGAGGGCTCAAACGAGCGCCGCCGCGGTCGATGAGACGGGGGAGGCCGACTGGCGTGCAGGGGAGTGATCTCGAGGTGGTGGCGAACGGCGTGGCCGCGCTTGCGCTGGCTGCCGTCGCGGCGTCGATCCTCGTTGCCCTGTCCCACAGCGGGCGGCTGTGGCGCAACCGGCTCGACCTGGCCGCCGCCCTCCTCTTCGTCTTCCTCACCGTCGGCCAGATGATCCAGCTGCAGCGAGGTTTGTCCAGCTCGGCGCTGCAGGGCGGCGACTGGTCGCTGGCGGTCTGGAACGTCCTCACGGCGGCGACGGCCGTTGCCTACCTGGGCTTGCGCCGGGCCAACGGCGCCGCCGAGGAGGGCGGTGGGCTCTACGAGGACGCCCGCATCCGCCAGCACGAGCTCGCCGGGCAGGTGATGGCGGCCAACGTCCGCGAGGAGCTGGCCACCGAGCGGGCTGCGGCCGCCGAGCAGCGCCTGGCCCGGGTCTTCGCCGCGGCTCCGGTGGGCATGGCCATCCTCGACCGGCGGGGCTGCATCACCAGGGCCAACCCGGCGATGGCCCGGATCCTGGCTCCGGACATGGCCGGATCCTCGGAGCGGGACCAGTCGGGTCGGCTGGCCGGGCAGCACCTCGCCGATCTGGTCGCCGCCCAGGAGCGGACGGCCGTCGAGGCGCTGATCGGGACAGCTCCCGAGGCCGGGCACCGGGTCGACGTTCGACTCGGGCGACCGGACGGAACCGGGCTGGTCGGGCACCTGACCGTCACCCCGCTCGCCGATGACGACGGCTCCCTGCTCGTGCAGATCGAGGACCAGACCGAGCGGCAGCAGGCCGAAGCGCGCCTCGAGCACCTGACCCGGCACGACCCCCTGACCGGGCTGCCCAACCGT
>JBKJUI010000031.1:0-9943 GCA_046590775.1 Acidimicrobiales bacterium | reverse complement strand
CAGACCTCCGGCAGCGGGTCGGTCTCGTCGTCGTCCTGCGGGCTGCTGCAGCCTGGATCAGCGCCGAAGTCGATCTGGCCGTCGCCGTCGTTGTCGACGGTGTCGATGCACTCGTTGCGCTCGTCGTTGTCGTTCGGGTCGTAGACGCCGTTGTTGATGCAGCCCGGGTCGTTCCGGTCGATGACGCCGTCACCGTCGTTGTCGACGTTGTCGGCGCACTGGGCGGTGGCCGGCTGGCAGTTCAGCCCGCCCACCTGGGCGTGGCCCACGATGAGGTCCAGCACCGGGGTGCTGGCCGGGACGCCGATCCCGCCCAGGATGGTGACGTGGAGGGCGTTGACGGCGGTGCCGCCGGCGTTGGTGACCACCTCGTTGCGGGCGATGTCGGCCACCTGCGACAACGGCTGGAGCAGTACGTTGAGGGCGTCGACCAGGTCGGTGATCGGGCCGTTCAGGGGAACGACCGTGCCGCCGATCTTGAGGTTCACGACCTCTGAGTTGGCGCTGTACGCGGGAGCGCCGCCACGGCACACGCCGACCGCCTCGGCGCGGACGGCGTCGGCGCTGACGATCGAGACGCCGATGTCGGGGAGGTTGGGCACCGGGTTGGGAATGCCGGCGAGGACATCGAGGCTGTCGGTGCCCCCGATGCCCCGGAGGTTGTAGGGACCGTTGACCGTCTGCGTCGCCACTTCCAGCGCAGTGGGGATGTCGGCGGCCTGGTGGGCGTTTGCGGTGCCGTTGGCCGTGCCGTTGATCAGAACCGGTGCGACCGGCACCAGGAGCAGCGAGGCCGCATCGTCGCCGCCGGGCGGAAGCGTCGCCTGAGCCAGACCGGCCCTGTCGATGAGGGGCGTGGCGGCCAGGCTGGCGAGCGTGCCGTACCCCGCTGCGTTCCCCGCCGTCGCCGGGTCAGCGGTCGCCGGGGAGATGCCCACCGTGGTCAGTCCGCCAACAGTGAGCGCCATCGCACAGGCTGCGAGTAGAACTTTCTTCATCGGTATTGCTCTCCCTCTCCAAGGACTCCCCGCCGTCCTACTACCCGGGGAGCGTCTGAACGGTTCGCATAGTAGCGGGGTTGGGTCCACCCGACTGGAACCGGTCCGCAACGGCGCCGCCCGCGATGCCCCATGGCGGGCGAGCTGTGCAGAGAAAGCTCAGTGTGCACCCTTTGTCGTCCCCGCGACATAGTACCGGCCGTGTCGCATTCACGCCCGACGCGACAGGCGCCGGGGCCTCAGGGGCCGAGACGAGCACTCCACGCCGCCACCTGCTGGCCGACCTCGCCGTTCCGGCCACGCAGCCCGTGGTCGCCGCCTTCCAGCCACACGTGGGTGACCGGGCCCGGGATGGCGGTCGTGGCGGCCTCGAGGTCGGCCGGCGGGCCGAAGGCGTCCCTCGTGCCGGAGACGAAGAGGCAGGGCAGCTGCAGCTCCTCGAAGTGCCGGGTCCGCTCGGGTTGCTTCTCCGGCCGGCCCGGCGGGTGGAGCGGGTAGCTGACCAGCACGAGGGCGGCGGCGGGCAGGCCGGCCGCCACCGCCATCGAGCAGATCCGGCCACCCATCGACCGCCCGCCGAGGACCAGCTCCTCCGGCGCCACCCCGGTCCGCTGGACCAGCGCCGCCGCCGCGGCCTGCACCGCAGCAAGCAGGACCGGCGGGCGGTCGGGAGCCCGTCGACCCTCGCGCCGGTAGAGGAAGTCCATCCGCTCCACCGCCCACCCGAGGCCGGTCAGCGCCTCGTCGATGGCCACCAGCTGCGGCTGGGTGCGGTCGGCGCCGGCGCCAGGTGCCAGCAGCACCGCACCCATTCTGACTGCTCGCTCCGGGCCATCCATGGCCCTCCGCTCGCGGTCGGCGGCCACTCCTAGCCCACGCGGAGCAGGACCCTGCGGGCCTCGTTCAGCTCGGTGATCCGCTGCCCGGCGAGGCGGGCGTCCCCCCCGGCGTCGGGGTGGGCCAGGCGGACGAGGTCCCGGTAGCGGCGCCCGACGTCGTCGGCGTCGGGCAGGTCGGCGACGTCGAAGCCCAGCACGGCCATGGCCCACAGCTCGTCGTTGGCGGCTGTCGTCCACGACTTGTAGGCCGCCTCGCCGCCCTGGAGGAAGGCGAGCAGCTTGGGGCCCGGCGGGCCGGCCCACAGGGTGGCCTTGCGCAGCAGCCGGAAGACCGGGCCCTTGGCGGCGGCGCTCAGCATCCCGGCGGCGTAGGCGGCGCCGAGCACCTGCGGCAGGGGGTGGCCCTTGAGCTCGATGTCGAGATGGAACGATTCACCCTCCCCGTAGAGGCGATGGTGGGAGCGGTCGAGCCCGACGACGTCGACTTGAAACCGGTGCCGGAGGCGGGGCTGGCTGACCCGCCGCCCGCGCTCGAGGTCCTCGAGCAGGTCGTGCAGCTCGTCACTCAGCTCCTCCTCCAGCTCCTGGCTGAAGGTGGCCATGATGCATGCCAGAAGGATCCCACCGAAGCCCGGTGCCGGCTCGGTCGGGAGGAACAGATCCTCGCCGAGCGCCACCCGGCGGGTGGGCGCGATCGGTCGTGAGTGGCGGATCTCCAGCTCGGCGAGGAGCATCACGAACCGACCGTAGGAGCGGCGCCGGCTCTAGCGCGAACCGGCCGTCGGGCCCGTCGCATCCGTCACCGGAGCTGGCGGGCGATGTCGAAGAGCCGCCCTGCGCATCGGACGGCGCGGTCGGGGCGTCCGCTGCGCAGGTGGGTGGCGGTGGCGTCGGCCAGGCCCAGCACCTGACCGTGGACGTCAGCCCGGAAGCCGGCGCCGACCCCCCGGCGCACGAACGACTCGTGGGCCGAGAAGTAGCGGGGAACCTCCTCGTCGAGCTCATCGGGATCGGCGTCGGCCAGGTCGGCGGCGGCGTCGACCAGCCCGTACCACCACCGGTCATCGGAGCGCTGGGCCACCTGGTCGGACTTGAGCCGCTCGAGGTCGATGATGTTCTGCACGGCGCCGCGGTCCTTGGCGGGGACGACGAGCTTCCCGCCCGTGCGGGTCACGCGGAAGCCGAGCGCCTTGACCGACGAGGCGAAGCCGTCCTGCCTGGCCTCGGGGATGCCCTTCAGCGAGAGCGTGACCAGGGACCGGTGGCGGCCGCTCGGACCACCGCTCCCGCTCGGGCCGCCGATGAGGAGGGGCACCATCCCGGGCGGATCGCCGCTCTTGCGCTCCTCGGCCACGGCCCCAGCCTAGGCGGCGGCTGTTCCGTCCCGAGAGGCGGCCTTCCGCCGTCGCGCCGCTCGGCTACGGGACGTAGTAGCCGAGGAAGGCGAGCGTGGCGAGGGCGGCCATGCCCGCACCGGCCACGACCGGCGCCGCCCGGCTGGCCACCCGGCCCCGGCAGAGCCAGGCGACCGTGAGCACCGGCACGATGCTGGCCCACAGGTACCGCTCGAACGAGCCCAGGTTCTCGGCCGACAGCGCCACCAGCGTCGTGACCACCATTAGGGCGACGAGGGCCGGCGACCAGCGGCGCACGGCAGGGATCAGCAGGACGACCGCCACCGGCACCCACAGGTCGTGGGCGTCGACGCCAACCCCGCCGCCGGCCAGCGTGGCCAGGGCCCGGCCCACCCGGGTGAAGGGGTCGACGAAGGACCCCCGCAGCCCCGGCAGGGACTGGACCCGGTACGGGGCATACCAGTCGCCCCGGTCGACCTGGGCCCACAGCAGGTACGGCGCGGCACCGAGCGCCGGGCTGGCGACGGCCAGGGCCCGCCGGGCCCGCTCCCCCCATCCAGCCTGTCGCAGGCCGTCGAGGGCGAGCACGGCGAGCGGCACGGCCAGCAGCACGCCGGTCGGCCGGGCCAGGCCGGCCACCAGCCCGCAGGCGCAGGCGACGCCCCACGCCTTCCGCCGGGCGGCGACCACGGCGCCCAGCAGGGCGCAGAGGGCGATGGCCTCGGTGTAGCCCATGATGAGCACGAAGGCCGGCGGCGCCAGCGCCACCAGCGTCGCCGCCAGGCCGGCCAGCCGGGCATCGCCGCCCTCCAGCCGGACCAGCCGGGAGGTCAAGGCCCCCACGCCGAGGGCCGGCCCGTTGGCCAGCGCCAGGAGGGCCAGGCCGACGCCGACGCCCGTGCCGAGGCCGAGGAGCCGCGCCACCTCGGGCAGCAACGGGAAGAACCGCAGCCCCTGCTCGGGCACGCCGTCGTAGCCGTGCAGGGCGATCCGCCGGTACCAGTCGGCATCCCAGCCGAGCAGCCCTCCCCGGGCGAACCGCTCGGTCGGCGGCAGCTCCACCGGCCACCGAGGCCGCAGGAACGAAGCCAGACCGAGGGCAGCCAGCGTCACGACGCGAGCCGCCACCCACCCAGGCAACGCGGCCCGCACATCCTCCTTCCACGCAGCCACCAAGCAGAGGAGTCAAGCAGCGCCACACCCACCCACCCTGGCAACCGCCCGGGGGTCGGCTACCGAGTCCTGCCAGCTCCGGAGATGCGCGATGGCGCGCCCCCAGTGCTCGCCAACCTCAGGGCCAGCCCGTCCGGGCGGCAGGATGCCGCCTTTGGCAGCCACAACCCTTGGAAGCGCGTCGGCGGTCGGGGTCCCCTCCGGGGTGGCCGCCGACACGAGCGGAGGGCCATGGATGGCCCGAGCGAGCAGACAACACAGGATGCCGCCTTCGGCCGCCACAGATCTGGGAGGCGCGTCGGGGGTCGGGGTCCCCTCCGGGGTGGCCGCCGACACGAGCGCAGGGCCATGGACGGCCCGGAGCGAGCAGACAACACAGTCAAGTCGGGTAGTGGAGGAGGGCGGCGTCTTCGAAGTACTTCGTGGGCTTGGGGCGCACCACCTGGCGGCCGGAGGGGCGCAGGGCGAGGAGGCGGTTCTCGAGCTCGGTGCAGGACTTCTCGGCTGTGCGGTATCCGTGGCTGGACACGAGCCAGACGTCGTGGTCGTCGCCGGCCCGCTGGTCGACGATCTTGGCGAAGGCAGCCGGGCTGGCCGTGCGGTTCAGGTCCTCGTAGTCGTACCAGTTGATGAGTCTCGGGTCCTCGGCCCGCGGGAAGCCCAGGGCGGGGAAGCGGTCGCCGAGGAGGCGCAGCGTGGCTGGTCCGAGCTGGTCGGGGCAGAAGGCCACGACGTCGCCGGGCCGGGCGGCGACGGCCACGTAGGCGGCCAGCTCGCCGGCCTGCGTCCGGTTGCGGAGGCCGTTGGCGCCAGCGAGGCTGAGTCCGATCAGCCCGACCGCGCCGACCAGGATGGCGACCTGTCGGCGGCGGGGCAGCGCCGCCACGCCCAGGCCGGCCAGGACGGCGAAGAAGGGGAGGACGACGGAGGTGTAGCGGGCCACGAAGGCCGTGCCGGTCACGAGGCCGAGGATGACGGCGATGGCCGGGCAGCCGAGGAACAGGGCGAACAGGGGCCTCGAGGTCGGCCGGCCGTGGAGGTCGAGCTCGACGAACCGGTTGCCGCCACCGTCCGTCGGAGGTTTCGGGACCGGCCCTGCGAGGAGGCCGAGGAACATGGCGGCGGCGAGGAGGAGCGTGAGGACCCTGGCGCCCTCGCTGTTGCCGCCGCCGAACTCGCCCAGCACGGTGATCAGCGCCGAAGGGCCGACCGGCGTGGCCCACGGCGTGCCGGTGTGGGCCGCCTGGTCGAGGAAGGTGGGGATCCACGGCGCCCACGCGGCGCCGCCGACGGCGATGGCGGCCAGCAGGCGCCCGTCCCGCCCCCGCAGCCGATCGCGCCAGCGCGGCGGCCGGTCCGGCCGGCGCCAGGCCCGGATGAGGAGCAGCACGCCGCTGGCCGCCACCAGGTAGATGCCCCAGTAGTGGGTGTACAGCACGGCGGCGGTGGCCACGGCCACCAGGGCGAGCCGTGGCGCCGTCGCCCGCTCGTAGGCCCACAGGGCGGCGAGCAGGGCCAAGGCCGACTGGAGGGCGACCAGCGCGTACATCCGGGCTTCGGTGGCGTAGCGGATGGCGAAGGGGTTCACGGCCAGGACGACCACCGACCCCCACGCCGCCCGCCTGCCTCCGAGGCGGTCCCCCACGAGCCAGACGACCGGAAGGGTCAGGGCTGACGCGATGCCCGACAGCGAGCGGACCGCCAGGTCGCCGTCGCCGAAGACGGCCATCCACCCGTGCAGCACCCAGTAGTACAGCGGCGGCGCGCCGTCGCGGCGCAGCGCTCCCGGGATCTCGGTCAGGGGCAGCTTGGCGATGTTGACGGTGAGCGCCTCGTCCAGCCAGAGGTCGGAGGCGGTCAGGACCCGCAGGACGAGCCCCGCCAGCACGAGGAGGGTCGCCCCGGCGGCCACGAGGGACGCGCTTGATGTTCGCGGCCCTGTCCGCCGGTGCCCCTCCGGCTCGCTGCGGGGCGGCTCGGGCGCAGGGCGCGAGGAGGCAGTGGTCGTGGGGTTCACGTTGGGCCAACGGTGGCGGAACGACCCCCCCTCGTGCAACTCGGGCAGGTGCGCCCGCAGCGACCTCCCGACTAGGTTCCGGAGCATGACGACCCCGCTCCCGCCCGACCGCAACCTGGCGCTCGAGCTGGTCCGAGTCACCGAAGCGGCGGCCCTGGCCGCCTCGCGCTGGATGGGGCGCGGCGACAAGAACGGGGCCGACGGCGCCGCCGTCGACGCCATGCGGCTCACCCTCGGCGGCGTGGGGATGACCGGCGTCATCGTCATCGGCGAGGGCGAGAAGGACGAGGCCCCGATGCTCTACAACGGCGAGGAGGTGGGCGACCGGCAGGGGCCGCCGGTCGACATCGCCGTCGACCCGGTCGACGGCACCACGCTCACCGCCCTCGGTCGGGGCAACGCCATCGCCGTCATCGCCGTCAGCGAGCGCGGCTCGATGTTCGACCCGGGCCCGTGCGTGTACATGGACAAGATCGCTGTCGGCCCCGACTGCCGCGGCGTGGTCGACATCAACGCCTCGGCCACCGACAACCTGAAGGCCGTGGCCAAGGCCAAGGGCGAGCGGGTGCGCGACCTCACTGCCGTGATCCTCGACCGGCCCCGGCACACCGACCTCATCGAGGAGGTGCGGGCGGCCGGGGCGCGCATCCGCCTCATCCCCGACGGCGACGTCGTCGGCGCCCTCAGCACCTGCTTCCCCGACACCGGGGCCGACATCCTCATCGGCATCGGCGGAACCCCGGAGGGCGTCATCACGGCGTGCGCCATGAAGTGCCTTGGCGGCGAGCAGCTCGGCCGCCTCTACGTCCGCAACGACGACGAGCGGAAGCGGGCGCTGGCGGCCGACTACGACCTGGAGCGGGTGCTCACCGAGGACGACCTGGTGAGCGGCGAGAACTGCTTCTTCGCCGCCACCGGCATCACCGACGGCGAGCTGATGAAGGGCGTCCACTTCGACGCCCGGGGCGCCACCACCCAGAGCCTGGTCATGCGCTCCAAGTCGGGAACGGTCCGCCGCATCGACGCCCGCCACTCGATCGTCAAGCTCGCCGAGTTCGCCGCCGTCAGCTTCGACTGACCCCACCGTCGGCCGCCGTCGCGTCCCGTGGGCGGCGACGAGACGCCTAGGCGGAGGGCGCCTCGGCGTAGGGGCCGGGGTCGGCGTGGGGAGCGTCGTGCCTCCCGGTGTCGTCGTCGTCGGGGAGGACGACCTCGACCACCGCAACCTCGCTGGCGGTCAGGCCGCGGGGGCCGGAGCCGCTCTCGTACTCGACCCGCCACCCGAGCATGAGGCCGCCGCTGATCGGAGAGTCGATGATCTCCTGGCGGTGGACGGCGAGGGCATTGCCCCCGTCGTCGGGGGTGATGTAGCCGAAGCCTCTGTCGGGGTCGAAGTATCGAACGGTGCCGAGTGCCATCTGTCCTCCTGGGTTCGCGCCGGTCCCAGAATACTGCCGCACTTCGGCCCCCTTTGTCGTGTTCGGGCGCGAACCACCCCTGGGCCGGTGCTCCTCAGCGCTCCTTGCTCGCAGCTTGGAGACGACGGGCGAGCAGCTCGGCCACGCCGGAGGAGGCGTGGGCGGGAGCGACCACCGTGCTCTCGCCGTCGGCCACGCCGATCACCTCCCAGCGGTGGCGAGCCACGACGTAGGGCGGGCTGTCGGCGGCGACGGCGCCCTGTCCGGTGACGAAGGCCGCCGCCTCGGGGTCGAGGAGCACCGAGGTCGTCAGCTCCACCTCGAAGCCGCCGCGTCCGGTCAGGTCGGGTGGGCCCAGGAGGCACTCGGCGATCGGCTCCCAGGTGCGGTCGGGCTGCTCCTCGAGCAGGTGGACCCGCTCGAAGGTCGCCGTCGCCGAGTAGTCGGCCAGGGCCAGGAGGCCGGCGGCGATGCGCTCGGGCGTGGCGTTGTCGGCCACGGTGACGTGCGGCACGAACGGCCAGGTGAGGCTGCGCTCGAGGGGGTAGGCGAACACCACGCCGCGCAGGCGGTGGACGGCGTCCAGACCGCGGCCGCCGACCTCGAGGTACAGCACGGGGTTGTCCGGGAGGAAGGTGGCCGGCGGGCCGATGTCCACCTCCACCGGGCCGCGCACGGCGGCGGCCGCCGTGCGCATGCGGGTCAGCGCCGCCGGCATCTGGTCCTCACGCACGTTGACCGGCGGCACGAGCGTGATGTGGCCGGGCACCCGGCCGAGGGAGCGGTCGCCGCAGGCGCGGCGCAGGCCGTCGACCTCTGCCGCCATCCGGCCTTCGAGCAGCAGGACGGCCCCGAGCCGGCGACGGGGCACGGACCTGGAGGAGCGGGCTCAGGCGGCGCCGGCGACCTGCAGGCGGACCTCGGCCCGGCGCAGCGCGTCCTTGGCCTCCTGGTCGTCGGCGTCTGTCTGCAGTGCAGACTGCGCCCGGCTCTTCGACTCCTTGGCCCGGTTCACGTCGATCTGGTCCTTCAGCTCGGCCACGTCGGAGAGGATCACGACCTTGTTGTTGCGCACCTCGACGAAGCCGCCGTGCACGGCGGCCACCTCGTCCTCGCCCGACTCGGTGGCGATGCGGACCTCGCCGATGCCGAGGGCGCCGATGAGCGGGGCGTGGTCGGTGAGGAAGGCCAGCTCGCCGTCGGTCGTGCGGCAGGTGACCATCCTGGCCTCGCCCGAGTACTGAACCCGCTCGGGCGACACCACCTGGACGTCGAGGGTCACAGCTTCTTCGCCTTCGCCTGGAGGTCCTCGATCCCCCCGACGGCGACGAACGCCTGCTCGGGGATGTCGTCGAACTCGCCGCTGACGACCTTCTCGAACGCCTCGATGGTCTCCTCGAGCGGCACGAACGCCCCGGGCTGGCCGGTGAACTGCTCGGCGGCGTACATGGGCTGGCCCAGGAACTTCTCGACCTTGCGGGCCCGGGCCACCAGCTGCTTGTCGTCCTCGGCCAGCTCGTCGACGCCGAGGATGGCGATGATGTCCTGCAGCTCCTTGTAGCGCTGGAGGATGCCCACCACATCGCGCGCCACCTTGTAGTGGCGCTCGCCGACGATGTCGGGCTGGAGGATTCGGCTGGACACGGCCAGCGGGTCGACGGCCGGGAAGATGCCCTTGGCGAAGACGTCGCGGGACAGGTTGGTGGTGGCGTCGAAGTGGGTGAAGGCGGTGAACGGCGCCGGGTCGGTGTAGTCGTCGGCCGGCACGTACACGGCCTGCACCGAGGTGATCGACTTGCCCTTCACCGAGGTGATGCGCTCCTGCTCGGCCGCATGCCATCGGCCAGGGTGGGCTGGTAGCCCACGGCCGAAGCCATGCGGCCGAGGAGGGTGGACACCTCGGAGCCGGCCTGGGTGAAGCGGAAGATGTTGTCGACGAACAGCAGCACGTCCTGGCCCTGCACGTCGCGGAAGTACTCGGCCATGGTGAGGGCCGAGAGGCCGACCCGCAGGCGCACGCCCGGCGGCTCGTCCATCTGGCCGTACACCAGGGCGCAGTTCGGCAGCACCTCGGACTCGGCCATCTCGAGGAGGAGATCGGTGCCCTCCCGGGTGCGCTCGCCCACGCCGGCGAAGACCGAGG
>JBKJUI010000313.1:0-4817 GCA_046590775.1 Acidimicrobiales bacterium | reverse complement strand
CGGTGGCCGCCCCGACGGCCAGCGGGGTCCGGTCACGACCGCAACGGTGGATCGGCTCACGCCCGGGATCGCATCAGCCGACATCGTGGCTCAGTACAGCACCGACGCGCTGGAGTGGGCTCGCGTCGTGCGCATCACCGCGCCGGCGGTGTTCGGCGTGGTGCTGGCGCCGATCGGCGACCGGTGGCAGGTCCTCGGCCTCACCGACTGAGTTCGACTGAGTCCGTCAGAAGGTTTCCTCTCTGAGCGGCATCCGATCCACGGGACCGCGCCGTAGAGGTCGGTAGAGGCGCCCCGGGCGTCATTCGACCGACAAGGGGAGCAGCCGTGGTGATCAAGAAGGCAGGGTTGGTGCTGGCAGGAACGCTGGTATCCACGTCGATGATCGGCGTCTGGAGCACGCCAGCGATGGCGTCCAGTCACCGCGAGGCTCCGGCGATCAGCCAGGACCCGCAGGCGGACAACACCGACGTGTACGCGTTCCGCGACACGGCGGACCCGACGAAGCTGAACATCCTCGCCAACTTCATCGGCGTCGAGGACCCCAACGGGGGCCCGAACTTCGTCCGCTTCTCCGACGACGTGCAGTACTCGATCCACGTCGACAGCAACGGTGACGTGGCTGACGACATCACCTACAACTTCCGGTTCCGCACCACGATCACGAACCCGAACACCTTCTTGTACAACACCGGGCAGGTCACCTCGGCGACCGACTCCGACCTTAGCTACCGCCAGACGTACTCGGTCGAGAAGGTCAGCGCCGCCGGAAGCCAGGTCCTGGCCTCGAACGCCCTCGTGCCCCCGGTCAACGTCGGCGTCCGGTCGAACCCGCAGGCCGCCTACGAGTCCACCACCGCCCAGCCGACCATCGCCCCCCTCGTCGGCGGGGGCAAGGTCTTCGCCGGTGTGCGTGAGGACCCGTTCTTCGTCGACCTGGGCTCGATCTTCGACCTCGGGGCGCTTCGTCCCATCCAGCCCAACCACCTCATCCCGCTGCCGGCCACCGCCGGCGTCGACGGCCTCGGTGGCAAGAACGTCCACACCATCGCCCTCCAGGTACCGATCAACTCGGTCACGACCGGCGGGATCACCCCGACCGTGGTCAACAGCAAGAGCTCGGTCATCGGCGTGTACGCCTCGGCCGCCCGCCAGCGGGTCCGGATCCTGTCGGTCGACGGCAGCTCGCCGCCCCGCAACGCCGGGCGCTGGGTCCAGGTCAGCCGGCTGGGCATCCCCCTCGTCAACGAGGTGCTGATCCCGCTGGGCAAGAAGGACCGCTGGAACTCCACGGACCCGAAGGACGACGGAGCTGCCGGGTTCTTCGGCAACATCCTCGACCCTGAGCTCACCAGGCTCCTCCCCGTGCTCTACCCGGGCGTGTTCAACAGCGGCAACATCCCCCCGGGCGGCGCCGCCAACCGGCCTGACCTCGTGGCCCTGGTCACGGGCCAGCTGGCCGGGCTCAGCGCCGCCAACGCCCTGCCGCCCGCCGACCTCCTGCGCATCAACCTGGCCAGCGCCCCTGGCGCCAGCTTCCCGAACGGTCGCCAGCTGGCCGACGATGTCGTCGACGTCGAGATCCAGGTGCTCGCCGGGGTGTTCCTCGACGGCGACGGGATCATCAACGGCACTGCGGTCCCCTACTCGGCCCTCCGTGACGGCGTGAACGCCACCGACGGGACCCTGCTCAGCATCTTCCCCTACGCTGGCACGCCGTTCAACGGCTTCACCCACCGCAGCTGCAACAACCCCGCCATCGCCTGCCCAGGTCCCGGGGCGCCCTGACGTCCCTTGCGTGGCGAGCGGCGGCGATGAGCGCCGCCCTCGCCACGGCTGTCCTCGCCCCCGCAGCATGCGGGGGCGGCGGCGCGTCACGGCCTCCTTCGACCGCCGTCCCCTTCCTCCAGATCGATCCCTCGAGCGGGTCGGTCACGGACCGGGCCATCGCCGCCGCCCAGGACAGGCTGCGGGCCGACCTGCGTGACGACGGGGCCCGCCTGGACCTGGCCAACTCACTGCTGCAGAAGGCCAGGGAGAAGGCCGACCCGTCCCTCTACGGCCGGGCCGACGTGCTCCTCCGTTCGCTGGCCGACAGCCAGCCGAAGGACTCCCGGGTGCTCGTGGCCCGAGCGGTCCTGGCGCTGGCCCGCCACGAGTTCCGCGACGGACTCGAGCTGGCCGAGGCGGCGGTGGCCGCGGCGCCGGGCGATGCCGGGCCCCTCGGTGTGCTGGTCGACGCCCTGAACGAGCTGGGCCGACCCGAGGAGGCGCTGACCGCCACCCAGCAGATGGTGGACGCCAAGCCGAACCTGGCCAGCTTCAGCCGGGCCTCCTACGCCCGCGAGCTGCGGGGTGACCTCCCGGGGGCGGCGGCGGCGATGCAGCAGGCCGTGATCGCCGGCTCGGGGGAGGCTCCGGAGAACCGGGCCTTCGCCCAGGTCCAGCTGGGGCACCTGCTGCTCACCTCGGGCAAGGTGGCTGACGCCGACGCCGCCTACCGGGCGGCGCTCGCCACGTTCCCGGGCTCCGCCGCGGCGCGAGCCGGGCAGGCGAGAGCGCTGAACGCCCGCGGGAGACCGGGCGAGGCCGCCGACCTCCTGGCCCAGGTCGTGCGGGACCAGCCGCTGGCCGAGTACGCCATCGCCCTCGGCGATGCCCTCGACGGCGCTGGGCGCTCCGCCGAGGCGAGGGTGGCCGACGAGCGGGTCGAGGCCATCCAGGCGCTGTACGCAGCCAACGGGGTGAACGTCGACCTCGAGCTGGCCCTGTTCGCCGCCGACCGGCGGCCGGGCAAGGAGGCCGTGGCCCAGGCCCGGAGGGGTTTCAAGGCCAACCCCAGCCTCTTCGGCCACGACGTGGTGGCCTGGAACCTGTTCAAGGTGGACCAGCTCGACGAGGCGGCCAAGGAGTCGGCCGCCGCGCTGCGCCTCGGATCCAAGGATCCGCTCCAGCGCTACCACGCCGCGGCCATCGCCCTCGCCCGGGGCGACCGCGCCGCAGCGGCCACCCAGATCCAGGTCGTCCTCGACACCAACCCGAGGTTCGCAGCAGCCCGGGTCCCCGACGTCGAGCGCCTCGCCCGCGACCTCGGCCTCACCCTCCCACCCCCCTGACCACCCCTTACCAGCGACAGGCCGGGGCGGATGGCGGGTGGGACAAGGAGAGGCTCGTCAGGCGACCAGCTCTGTCAGTAGCGGCTGATGCCGACGACCGGGGCGCTGGTGCCCGTGCCGCCGCTGCTGCCGCAGAAGGGGGCGTCGCCATAGCTGAAGATGCCACCGTCGGAGGCGACGAGCCAGTAGCCGTTGCCGGCGAAGGTGTTGGCCATGCCGACGACCGGGCTGTTCAGCGTGGTGCCGCCGGTCGACCCGTAGAACGTGGTCGACCCGAAGGCGAAGATGCCGCCGTCGGACGCCACCAGCCAGTAGCCGCTGCCGGTCCGGTTGGTGGTGCCACCGACGACCGGCTTGTTCAGCGGGATGCCGCCTGTGGATCCGAAGAACTTGGCGTCGCCGTAGCTGAAGATGCCGCCGTCGGAGGCGACGAGCCAGTAGCCGTCACCCGAGTTGGTCCCGATGATGCCTACCACCGGCTGGTTCAGCCTGATGCTGCCCGTGGAGCCGAAGAAGCGTGCGTCGCCGAAGGCGAAGACGCCACCGTCGGAGGCGACGAGCCAGTAGCCGTCGCCGGTGGGCGTGGAGGCGATGCCGACGATGGGCTTGTTCAACGGGATCCCGCCCAGGCCGCCGAAGAAGGTGGCGTCGCCGAAGGCGAAGACGCCGCCGTCGGTCGCCACCTCCCAGTACCCGTCGCCGGTGGGGGTCATGGCGATGCCCACGACCGGCAGGTTGAGCGGCGAGGGCGCCGAGCCCCGGAAGTCGACCTGTCCGAACGGGATGGCCTGGCCGGCCGAGGTGGCGAGGACGTAGCCCTCGCCGTTGGCGCACGGCGTGGTCGCAGCCGAGGCCACGCTGGCGGGGAGGGCGGCGAGGGCCGCTCCTCCGCTGAGGGCGGCGGCGGCGGCGAGCGCCGCACCCCTGTTCCGTCGCTGGCGCTTGACCATCTGGGTTCCCCTCGTCGTCTCGGTTGGATCCGCCGTGCTCGGTCCGAGTGGACGCGCGGCGCTGTTGGGTTTCGTGCGGTCTTCGGAGGCGAGGGCACCGGCGGATGACGTGAGCAGCACCCATCGGTCCCATCCGTCCTGATGAAGGAAAAAAGTCCCGATGGCATCATCCGATGGCCGGCGTGCTACGAACTCCCAGGGGTAGTCGGGCGGACGGCCGCCTGCAGCGGTTGATCTCTTCCGAAGCAGGAGGGGTGCCGTGAACCCGATCCGAAGCTCAAAAGGAGTCCATGTGTCATTCGACGAACGGGAGCTCGGTGCGCTGATCACCGAGTCCGAGGACCTCCAGTCGGGGGCCCGGGCGCAAGCCCGCGAGAGCCTGCCGATGCTGGAGGAGATCGCCCACGAGCGGGGCGACGCACGTCCCGCGGCATCCGAGCGGCGTGCCTTCGACGCCAGCCGACGGAGCCTTCTGGCCCGCCTCGGCCTGGGTGGGGGCACCGTGGCCGTGGCCGGGACCGGCATCGCCGGCGCCGTGGCCGCGCTGCTGAGCAGGCCGGCTGCAGCCGACCAGGCGCTCGACGTGCAGATCCTGCAGACGGCGTCATCGCTCGAGAAGCTGGCCGTCGGCACCTACGCCGCGGCGCTGACGCTGCCGTTCATCAAGGACGGCAACAAGGTGGTCGTGGCGTTCGCCGAGAAGACGATGATGCAGCACGACGAGCACAAGAAGGGCTTCCAGGCCCAGACG
>JBKJUI010000287.1:0-4912 GCA_046590775.1 Acidimicrobiales bacterium | reverse complement strand
AGCGTGGTGGGGGTGAGGTGCTCGGCGGCGGCCCGGGCCACCACCCGCCCCACCTTGGCGTTGCCCGTGTAGAAGATGTGATCCCTGCTGGCCGAGCGCTGGGACCACATCTTCTACACGGGCAACGGCCAGGTCGGCCGGGTGGTGGCCCGGGCCGCCGCCGAGCACCTGACCCCCACCACACTCGAGCTGGGCGGCAAGAGCCCCGTGCTGGTCGACGCCAACGCCGACCTCGAGGTGGCCGCCCGCCGCATCGCCTGGGGCAAGTGGCTGAACGCCGGCCAGACCTGCGTCGCTCCCGACCACGTGCTGGTGGCCGAGGACGTGGCCGAGGAGCTGACCGAGCGGATCATCGCCGCCACCACCGCCTTCTACGGCGACGACCCCAAGGCCAGCCCCGACTACGCCCGCATCGTGAACGACCGGCACTTCGACCGGCTGACCGGGCTGGCCGACGACGCCGGCCACGAGGTCGTGCACGGCGGCCAGCGCGACGCCGGCGAGCGCTACCTGGCCCCAACCGTGGTGACGAGCGTCTCTGACGGGGCGGCGGTCATGGCCGAGGAGATCTTCGGGCCGATCCTCCCCGTGCTGCGGGTGGCCGACGTCGACGAGGCCATCGCCCGGGTCAACCGGCACGACAAGCCCCTCGCCCTGTACGCCTTCACCCGATCCACGGCCACTGCGGCTCGCATCGTCGAGCGCACCTCGTCGGGCGGGGTGTGCCTGAACGGGACCATCCTCCAGCTGTGCGTGCCCGGCCTCCCCTTCGGCGGCGTGGGGGCCTCCGGCTCCGGCAGCTACCACGGCCGGTTCGGCTTCGAGACCTTCAGCCACCGCAAGGCCGTCCTGGCCAAGGGCACCCGCCCTGACCTCCCGCTCGCCTATCCCCCCGCCACCTCCTTGAAGGAACGGCTGCTCCGCCGCCTGCTGTAGGGGAACAGCGTCAGCGGACGGAGGCGAAGACCGCCTCCACCCGGGTTCGGTTTCCGTGGAGGGGGAGAGGGGTCAGGGCGTCGTCGGCGGCGTCGCTGGCCTTCTGGAAGGTGGTGCCGATCGACTCGGGGGACTCGAAGCCGCCGGCGGTCGGATCCTGGGCCAGGGTCTCGAGCCACGAGCGCCACGCCAAGTTGTGATCGACGTAGCGGTCACGAAAGTTGCGCAGACTGCCGTGGGAGCTGGTGAGGCGTGTGTCGGCCACCTCGTCGCCGGTCTGGCGGAGCAGCGGCAGGACCCGCTCGGCGCCTTGGCGGATGCCCACCGTGTCGCACAGCTCCTCATCGTCGCCCACGGCCTCCTGCTGGCACAGCATCAGCAGCGGGCCGATGCTCTGGATGGCCGGCAGCTGGGCCCGCTCGGCCCGCTCGACACGCTGGAGGAGCCTGCGCATCTCGCCGTTGCGCACCCACCAGTCGCCGATGCCGACCGACGCCAGCAGCAGGGCCACGGCTCCGGCCACCGCCAGCAGCACGGCGGCGCGTCGGGAGATGGGCGGATGCACCTCGGGCGCCACCGGCTCGGGCGGTCCCTCGATGCCGGGCGTGGGGGGCGGGGGTGCCGGGGGGCCTGCGACGGGCTCGTAGGGCCAGCCGCGCCGCGCTCCGCTCACGGGTCAATCGTCGCACGCTCCGAACCGCAACCCGCTTTCGCCCTCCGCAGCCGAGCAGGTGCTATTGCGTACATGCTCCCGACATGCGCGAATGTAAGCGGGCGTGGGGGACAAGGTCACGATCGCCCAGGCCCGGGTGCGCCGCACCGACCCGGCCTGGCGCCGGCGGCACAAGGTGGCGGACCTCGTCGGGATCGGCTTGGTCGTCCTCCTCCTGGTGCTCCCGCCCTTGGCCGCGTCCCTGGCGCCGGCAGCCGGCCTGACCATCGTGGCCGCCCTGCTGGTGGTGGCCGCAGCGGCCCTGTCGATCCGAGGGCCGGCGGTCGGCATCGAGCGCCGCGCCGCCCTCCTCGTGGCCGTCCCCGGGCTGAACATCCTGGTCCTGGTGCCCGCCGTGTGGCGGGCGGCCCACCTCCACCTGCAGCGGTGGCAGGGGCCCCTGCAACCGGCCTGGGACGAGACGACGTGGACGGCCGTCGGAGCCGCAGCCGCCCTCGTCTGGGTGGCCGGCATCGCCGGGCTGATCTGGGCCCTGGCCTGACCGCCGACCGGCGCGTCTGCCCACTTCCGGCGTCCCTAGGGACCAGAGGTGGGCACACTCGGCGTCAGGGGGAGGGGGTGGCGCCGGCCAGGAGGCGGGCGTGGGCCTCATCGTCGAAGGTGTCCAGGAAGGCGGTGAGCCGCTCGACGACCTCGTCGAGGCTGCGGGCGGCGTAGAGGACCGGCTGGTAGAGGGTGATGTCGTAGGTGGCGGTGCCCATGGCCAGCCAGTCCAGGTCGCGGACCTCGGCCCGGTGGAAGGCGCCCAGCTCGCCGACGCTGGAGAGGAGGCCCGCCCCGTAGGCCCGCACCACGCCGTCCTCGTGGACCACCCCGAACTCGGCGGTGAACCAGAACACCTTGGAGAGGAAGCTCAGCGCCTCGGCGGTCTCCAGCCGGTCGGTGCACGCCGCCACCCGCCGGTAGCAGGCGGCCCAGCGGGGGTCGGCCAGCTGGCAGGCGTGGCCCAGCACCTCGTGGCACAGGTCGGGCTCGGGCGTGTAGAGCGGGTTCGACGGGTGGCGCAGGTACTGGGTGCTCCAGAACACCCCGTCGCCGAAGGATCTGTAGAAGGCGCGCAGCGGGGCGAGGCCGGCCACCGGCTGGTAGCGGAACCCGGTGGTCCTCCCAAGGCGGTCCCCGACCTCGGTCAGCTGGGGCACGCGGTCGGTGGGCAGCGCCAGCTCCTCGACCGCTTCGAGGTGGCTGCGGCACGCCGTCTCGCCCCAGGCCGAGGCGAGCCCTGCACACACCGCCCGCCAGGTTCCGTGCTCGGCCGCGGTGTAGCTGACCTCCGGGAGCGGCTGGCCCGGCTCCCACCCGAGGGCCAGGCCGGCGATCGACGCCCGCCGGTCCCGGTAGGCCTGGTCGGCGGCGCCAGGGTGGGTGGCGGCCAGCTGGACGTCGAGAACCCCGTCGTGGCCCCGGGCGATCGCCGCCCGCCCGTCCCCACCGGGGTGCAGCAGGGTCGGCTCGGTCACCTCGGTCACCTCGGTCACCTCGGTCACCGCCAGCTCCGCCAGTAGTCGGGGTCCTCGGTGGCCAACGCCTCGGGCGCCAGCAGCAGAGGGTCGAAGGTGTCGATCATGACGGCCACCTCCTCGGTGCGGTCCTGGTCCGAGCTCGCCTCCTGGCTGCCCGGCTGGGGACCGTGGGTGAAGCCGGCCGGGTGCAGGCTGATCGAGGCGGCGGCGATCCCACTCCCTCGGCGGCTCATGAAGTCGCCCCGGCTGTAGAAGAGGACCTCGTCCGAGTCGACGTTGGCATGGTGGTAGGGCACCTTCACGGCATCGGGGTCGAAGTCGTAGGGCCGGGGGACGAAGGCGCACACGACGAACCGGGGCCCGACGAAGGTCTGGTGCACCGGCGGCGGCTGGTGGAGCCGGCCTACGACCGGCTCGAGGTCGAGGATCTGGAAGGCCCACGGGTAGGCGCACCCGTCCCAGGCGACGACGTCGAAGGGGTGGCTCGCCCGGACGTGGCGGGTGAGGCCGCTCCGGGTGCGCACCAGGACCTCGGCCGGCCCGTCGCCGTCGACCACGAGAGGCGCCGTCGGCACCCGGATGTCCCGCTCGGAGTACGGCGCTCCCTCCCGAAGCTGGCCCCGCTCGGTGACGTGCTTGGCCGGGACGTCGACGTGGCCGCCGGCGGCCTCGACCACCAGGAGCTGCGCCGGGCCGTGCACCACCCAGCGGTGGACCAGCCCGGCCGGGATGACGGCGTGGTCGCCCGGTCGGAGCTCGAGGGCGCCGAGCGCGGTCTCCAGCCGGGCCGAGCCCTCCTGGACATAGATCAGCTCGTCGCCGACGGCGGTGGCGGCCAGCGGTGAGGCGCAGGCGCCGCCAGCCCACCAGCACAGCGTCGCGTGCCGGTTGCCGGCCAGGACGCGCCGAGCGGTGACCGGGTCGCCGCCCTCGCCGAGCTTCAGCGGGCGCAGGTGGCGGGGAGCCAGCGGGTGGTTCGGCAAAAGGGCCGGCCTCCCGTCATCGACGGCCTCGATCCCGAGGAGGGCGGAAGGTGAGCGGCGGTGGTACGCAAGCGTGGAGGCGCCGGCGAACCCCTCCTCGCCCAGCAGCTCCTCGAACCACCCGCTGCGGGTGTGCCGCTTGCGGGGCACGTCGCCGACGCTCAGGTAGTGCGGCACGGTGCAACCTCCGGCTCTGAGGGCCTGAACGGACCCAGGTCCTCCCGCTCGGCCCTGTTGCTCGAGGCCCGAACGTCCCGCTCCGCCGGGCCGCTCTGGCCCAGGATCGTCCCGGTGGCGCCGCCCAGCAGGGGGCTCTCGACGGTGGCGGTCTGGCCGTCGGCCAGGAAGGGGAGGCCGAGCTCGAGCAGGCTGCCTCGGCTTCCGGCTTCCGACCCCGAGATGGTGCCGGTGGCGAACAGGTCGCCCGGGCGGACGCTGGCACCGTTCGAGGTGAGGGCGGCGTACAGCTGGGCCGGGCTCCACGAGAGGTGCCGGGCGTTGGTGCGGCTCACCACCGAGCGGTCCACCGACAGCGCCAGGTCGACGTCCAGCCCGCCATCGTCCCGCTCGTCGCGCAGGTGGGGGGCCAGCACGGCTCCGGTGCCGACGACGGGGACGCGGGGGAGCAGGTCGAGCGGCACCACCCACGGGCTGATGGTGGTGCAGAAGCTCTTGCCGAGGTGGGGGCCGACGCAGCGCCTCGACGTCGAGGTCGAGCTGGGCTTCGTCGTCGGCGTCGGCACAACCAGGGGTCGGCCCGTGGCCGCCGCCGACGCCGAGGAGCGGATCTTCGGGGC
>JBKJUI010000276.1:0-6843 GCA_046590775.1 Acidimicrobiales bacterium | reverse complement strand
GTCCTGCCCGCTCCAGCCACCGCCTCGCCGACGAGGCCACCTCCACCGGCAAGGACCGTCGCTCCGCCACCGACACCACCGACGGCGGGCCGCCGCAGGCGATCCAGTGGTGACGGCTCGACGCCCTCGCCGGCCAGGACGGGCGAGGCGCAGCCGACGCCTGCTCCGGAGCCGCCGACGATCGAGACCCACCCTGCCGGCCCGGCACCGACCCTGACCAGGGTGGCCCAAGGGCAGCCGAGACCTGCTCCGGAGCCGCAAGCGACCGAGCCCGACCCCGCGAATCAGACCGCCGCGTCGGTGGGCACCGTCGCTCCTGCGCCGCCGCCCGTGCTCGACCGCTCCGTCCGGCCGCCGCCGCCGCCGGTGGACGTCAGCTGGGGTGAGCTGAGCCAGGTGGCGCTGCTCGGCACGTCCCGGCGGGCGGTTCCCGCCGGCGTGCGGTCCGGGCGAGTCGGCCTGCCGGACGGCCCGGACGAGCTGCTCGTCCTGGGCGCGGCGGCGGCCGCCGGGGCGTGGCGGGCGGCGGGTCCCACGCTGGCGGGGTGGCCGAACCTCGACGTCACCCCGGCTGGGGTGGACCCGCGACCGGCCGCCCCCGCCGACGCATCGCAGCTGCTGCGCATGGTGCTCGACGGCGGCACCCACGTGGGGGACGGCGATGCGCTCGCTCTCCGCTGGCTCGAGCGGGCAGCCGCCGCCGGGTACCGCGTGGGCCACGGCGAGCTGGTCGCCGTCCTCGACTGGGCCTCGGCCGCAAAGGCGCGCCGTCCGGCGGCCAGGGCCGTGATCGGGGTGCGAGGAGCCTGGCTGGCGTCGGGCAGCCCGGCGTGGTCGTGGGCGCTCGGAGCCGACGAGGAGGTTGCCACCGACGACCTGCCGGCCATGGCGGCCCGGTTCCGCACCGCCCGGCGCGACGAGCGGGCCGACCTGCTGCGGCAGGTCCGGGCCACGGATCCTGACCTCGGACGGCATCTCCTCGATGAGGCTCGGGCCACCGACCCGGCACCGGCGAGGCTCGCCCTGGTGCAGGCCATGGCGCCCCACCTCTCCATGGCCGACGAGCCTCTGCTCGAGGTCATGCTGGATGACCGTGCCCGCACGGTGCGGACCGGGGTGGCCGACCTGCTCAGCCGACTCCCCGACAGCCGTTACGCCTCCCGCATGGCGCAGCGCCTGGCCCCTCTCGTGCAGCAGGGTCGCCGGTCGATCCGGGTCGAGCTGCCGACGACCTACGACGACCAGGCCGCTCGTGACGCCATCGACACCGACGATGCGCCGGGCCACCGGGCCGAGGCCCGGCGCAGGATCGTGGCGGGGACGCCGCTGGCCTTCTGGTCACAGCTCGGCGACGACCGCTCCAAGCTGGTCGGTCGGATGGATGACGAGCTGTGCGCCGACCTGGTCGGGGCGGCGTGCCGCCAGGCCGACGCGACGTGGGCGGCGGTGCTCGTCGGCCGCCAGCCCGACCATGACCTCGAGCTGATGGCGCTCTGGGCCGACGCCGACCCGGGGGGGGCGGCGGTGCGCTGCACCGAGCTGCTCCGAGGGGCGGCGTCCATGCCCGCGCGCCACAACGCGATGACGCTCGCCTCGCAGGTGCCCGGACCGTGGCCGCCGGCCCTGAGCCGGGAGCTGGTGGCCGCCGGCCGCACCCAGGACGCAGTGTGGCTCCAACCGTTCCTGGTGCTGGGATCTCGCCTCGACCCCGCCGTCCTCCCGGCCCTTGACGCCTGGCTCGACGAGCTGCAGCAGGCCGAGCACCCCCCGGCGCTGAAGTTCGTGCGCTCGCTCCGCCACAGCATCGACCTACGGAACGCCATCGACGCCTCCCTACCGACCCTGACCACAGTCCCGAGCTCCGCTCGTGGCCCTCGCTGAGGAGAACGCATGAGTCCCCGAGCCACCACCAAGCCCGGCCGAACGACGGCGACGACGGCGACGGCAGCGACCACGACGGTCCGGGCACCGGCCGAGGTGGCCTTCGCCGGCGAGCTCGCTGCGCTGGCGGCATCCGACGACCGGCCCCGCCCGCCCAAGTGGAACCTCTCCCCCTGGGCCGTCGCCACCTACGTCCTGGGCGGCACCTTGTCGGACGGGACCGAGATCACCCCGAAGTACGTGGGACAGCGACGGCTGGTGGAGATCGCCATCGCCAGCCTGGCCACCGACCGGGCGCTGCTACTCCTGGGCGTACCCGGCACGGCCAAGACGTGGCTGGCCGAGCATCTCGCCGCCGCGATCTCCGGCTGCTCGACCCGGATCGTCCAGGGCACGGCGGGCACGCCGGAGGAGGCCGTGCGCTACGGCTGGAACTATGCGTCGCTCCTGGCCCACGGGCCGAGCCTGGATGCCCTGGTCCCCTCCCCCATCTACCGGGCCATGACCGAGGGCACGATCGCCCGGATCGAGGAGCTGACCCGCATCCCCTCCGAGGTGCAGGACGCACTCATCACGGTCCTGTCCGAGAAGGCGCTCCCGATCCCCGAGCTCGATGACGAGCTGCGGGCCGAGAAGGGCTTCAACGTCATCGCCACCGCCAACGACCGGGACAAGGGGGTCAATGACCTGTCCAGCGCGCTCAAGCGCCGCTTCAACGTCGTCGTGCTCCCCGTGCCCGACAGCGCGGAGGAGGAGCTGGCCATCGTCACCCGCCGGGTGGCGCAGATGGGCGCCGCCCTGGAGCTGCCGGCCACGATGGATGGAAACCGCGAGATCACCCGCGTCGTCACCGTGTTCCGGGAGCTGCGTAGCGGGCTCACCGCCGATGGCCGCCACCGGCTCAAGTCGCCCAGCGGCACGCTCAGCGTGGCCGAGGCCATCAGCGTCCTCACCAACGGGCTGTCGCTCGCCAGCCACTTCGGTGACGGCACGCTGCGGGCCGATGACGTCGCGGCCGGCCTCCTGGGCGCCGTCGTCAAGGACCCGGTCAACGACCGGGTCGTCTGGCAGGAGTACCTGGAGACGGTGGCCAAGGAGCGCAAGGGCTGGAACGATCTCTACCGAGCCTGCCGCGACCTCGGATGACGCGAGCGGTGAGCGGCTGATGGAGCTCTCCATCCTCGGGATCCGCCATCACGGTCCCGGCTCGGCCCGCTCGGTGGCGGTCGCCCTCGAAAGCCTGCGGCCCGACCTCGTGCTGATCGAGGGCGCGCCCGAGCTCGACGAGCTGGTGCCCTATGCGAGGAGCGAGGCGCTGGTCCCGCCGGTCGCCGCGCTGCTCCACGTCGTCGACGAGCCTCGGCGGGCCACCTTCTACCCGCTGGCCGCCTTCTCGCCCGAGTGGGTCGCCCTCCGGTGGGCTTTGGCGGCCGACGTCCCCATTCACTTCGCCGACCTCCCGGCGACGAACGCCCTCGCCCTCGACGAGGGGCCCGACCCGCCCGGTCTGGGACCGGTCGACGCCGACGCCGACTCCGACTCCGACGCCGACTCCGAGGTCGACGGGGACGCCGACGAGGACCAGGTGGTCGGCGCCGACGCGGCGGAAGACCAGCCCGGCCCTGAGACGCCCATGCTCGACCCGATCGGAGCGCTGGCCCGCGCCGCAGGCTTCGACGATGCCGAGCGCTGGTGGGAGGACGTCCTGGAGCACCGGATCGGAGGCGCGGCCGTCTTCGCCTCGGTGCTCGACGCGATGACCGAGCTGCGCCGGCTGGATGCCGAAGAGGAGGCGGCTGCGGGCTCCCGGGCGCCGGCCTGGATCCAGCAGGAGCGGATGGCGAACCGGCAGCGCGAGGCGGCGATGCGGCAAAGGCTTCGGTCCGCAGCCGCCGAGGGGACGGCCCACGTCGCCTTCGTCTGCGGCGCCTGGCACGCGCCGGCGCTGGTCCGCTCGGCATGGGGCAGCGCCGCCCCCGACGCCGCCCTCCTCCGCGGCCTGCCCAAGCGCAAGGTGTCCGCCACCTGGGTTCCCTGGACCGCTCGCCGCCTCTCACGGCGCAGCGGGTACGGCGCCGGCGTCACCTCGCCGGGCTGGTACGCCCACCTGTTCGACCACGCCGAGGACCCGGTCGGGTCGTGGCTCGTGCGGTCGGCCCGGATGTTGCGAGAGGAGGGCCTCGACGCCTCGTCGGCCTCAGTGATCGAGGCCACCAGGCTCACCAGCGCGCTGGCCGCCGTGAGGAGCCGGCCCGTGGCCGGCCTCACCGAGGTCCTCGACGCGACCGAGACGGTGCTGTGCGGGGGTTCGAGGGTGCCGCTCGCCCTGGTGGCCGACCGGCTCGTCGTCGGCGACGGCCTCGGCACGGTGCCGAGCGACGTTCCCCGTGTCCCACTGGCCGAGGACCTGGCCCGCACGGCGAAGCGCCTACGGCTCAAGCAGGCCGCAGCCATGAAGGTCCTCAACCTCGACCTGCGCAACGAGACCGACAGGGCCCGCAGCGCGCTGTTCCACCGCCTCGGCCTGCTCGCCGTCCGCTGGGCCATCCCAACCGACGGCGGCCGCACCACCGGCACCTTCAAGGAGTCGTGGTCGCTCACGTGGGACCCGACCCTCGAGCTTGCGCTGGTTGACGCCGGCCGGCACGGCACGACCGTCGCCGACGCCGCCACCACCGCCGCGCTCACCCGCGTCGTCGGCGAGGAGGGTGACGAGCATGCGTCGTTGGGCGAGCTCACGCGGCTGCTCGACGGCTGCCTGCTGGCCGACCTGCCGGTCGCCGTCGACGGCTGCCTGGCCGCCGTCGAGGCCCGCGCTGCTGTGGGCGGCGATCTCGACCAGCTGATGGACGCCGTCGAGCCGATGGCCGTCATCGTCCGCTACGGCACGGTCCGGGCCTTCGACACCTCCGCGGTGCGGGCGGTCCTCGACGGCCTCGTCTCACGCGTGGCCATCGGCCTTCCCGGCCTCGTCCACGGCCTCGACGACGACGCTGCCGCCGCCCTCCGTTTGCGGATCGACGGGGTGCACCGGGGTGCCTCGCTGGTCGACGACGACGACCTCCGCAGCACCTGGCTCGACGCCCTCGAACGCGTCGCCCAGCTCGTCGGCGCACACGGCGCAGTGTCCGGCCGTGCCGTCCGCCTGCTCCTCGACGCCGCCCGCCGCACCCCCGACGATGCTCGCGACGCGCTCAGCCGGGCCCTCAGCCCGGGCACCGACACGCTCGACGGGGCGGCCTGGCTCGACGGGTTCCTGGCCGGCGACAGCCTGCTGCTGATGCACGACGCCCCACTCCTGGCCGCGGTCGACGCCTGGGTGGCGCAGGTGCCCGAGGACCGGTTCGTCGACGTCCTCGCCCTCCTGCGTCGCACCTTCTCGGGGTTCCCCAAGCCCGAGCGCCGCCAGCTCGCCTCCGCCGTCAGGGGGCTCGACGGATCCGGCCGGCCATCGACCCGCCCGGTCAGCGTGGTCGACGACGACGACGTCGACGCCCACCTCGCCTCCACCGCCGTCCCGCTCGTGGCGCTGATGCTCGGCGCCACGCTCGACGGCCAGCCGGCGCCCACCCAGGAGGCCGCTCGTGCCTGACCCGGACGATCCCCTGGTCGAGGACGAGCTCGAGGCCGCCACCGTGCCGGGCCTGTCCCCCGACGCGGCCAGGCTCCGGCGATGGCGGCTGCTCCTCGGTGACCCGGCCGAGCCCGACGGCCAGGGCGCGGGGCTGGCCGGGCTGACCGGTGACGACGCCGCCATCGATGCCGCGCTGGCCGCCCTCTATGACGCAGGCGATGACCGCAAGGCCGGCCTCGGCGGCTCCGCCCCCCGCGTCGCCCGCTGGCTCGGCGACGTTCGGACCTACTTCCCGAGCAGCGTCGTCCAGGTCCTGCAGCGCGACGCCATCGACCGCCTCGGCCTGCAGAGGCTGCTGCTGGAGCCGGAGCTCCTCGAAGCCGCCCAGCCCGACGTCCACCTGGTCGCCACCCTGGTCGCCCTCAACAAGGCCATCCCCGAGAAGAGCCGGGACACCGCCCGCCAGGTGGTGCGCAAGGTGGTCGACGAGCTCGAGGCCAGGCTCGCCTCTCCGCTGCGCCAAGCTGTCCGCGGCGCCCTCGACCGCGCCAACCGCACGTCCCGCCCCCGCCCGGCCGACATCGACTGGCCCCGCACGATCGGGGCCAACCTGAAGCACTACCAGCCGGAGTACGAGACCGTGGTGCCCGAGCGGCTCATCGGCTACGCCCGCCGGGTCAACCGGGTGCAGCGGGACATCATCCTGTGCATCGACCAGTCCGGCTCGATGGCCGCCTCGGTGGTCTACGCCAGCGTGTTCGGTGCCGTCCTCGCATCGCTGCGGTCGGTCCGCACCCGCCTCGTCGTGTTCGACACCGCCGTCGTCGACCTCACCGACCAGCTCGACGACCCGGTCGAGATCCTCTTCGGCGTCCAGCTCGGCGGCGGCACCGACATCAACGGCGCCCTCGCCTACTGCGAGGGCCTCGTGACCACCCCGAGCGACACCATCCTCATCCTCATCTCCGACCTCTACGAGGGCGGCATCAAGGAGCAGATGCTCCGCCGGGTCAACGACCTCCTGGCCGGAGGCGTCCAGGTGATCGCCCTCCTCGCCCTCTCCGACGAGGGCCGGCCCGCCTTCGACAAGGACCACGCCGCCGCTCTGGCGGCCCTGGGCGCCCCGGCCTTCGCCTGCACGCCCGAAGCCTTCCCGGACCTCATGGCCACCGCCATCACCAGGGGCGACCTCGCCGCCTTCCTCGACCGCAACGACCTGTCCGCTCCCGTCAGCGCCGAGTGAGCGGCGCTGGAACGGGTGGAGGTCAGGCGGCCGAGCCGAGGGGGAAGCGGTCGCTCACGCCCCAGTCCGCATCTCCACGTTCGGTCATGAGCAGGACCTCAGCCGCGACCGAGCGAATCGGGAGGTAGCCGTCGAGCTCGAGGGC
>JBKJUI010000126.1:0-3958 GCA_046590775.1 Acidimicrobiales bacterium | reverse complement strand
GTGGGCCATGATCGCCTGGTGGCTGCAGGCCACTCCCTTCGTCAGTCCGGTGGTACCCGACGTGTAGAGGATCTCGGCCAGGTCCTCGGGGGCGACGGCGACCTGGAACGGCTCGGTCGGATGTCCGGCCTCCAGCTCGCTGCCGGCCCCCACCACGCACGACGCGCCGCTATGAGCCAGGACCGCGTCGAGCTCGGGGCCGGAGAACCGGGAACCGAGGGGCACCGCCACCGCCCCGGCCTTGAGGACGGCGAGGTAGCACACCGCGTACTCGGCCCAGCCGTCGTTGCCGAAGACCAGTGCCACCCGGTCGCCAGGAGCGACGCCCCGCTCCACGAGGCCGCGCGCCGCGGCGTTCGACCGGGCCTCCCACTCCCCGTAGGTGAGCGCCACGACGTCGCCCACCCGCAACGCCACGGCAGCGGGGTCCTCCGCAGCGCGCTGGCGGAGGAGATCGGGAAGCATCACGGCCGCGGCTCCTGGACCAGTTCGATGGTCACGCCGTCAGGGTTGCGGAGGTAGGCCAGGCGGGTGCCGGCACGCGGGCCGGCGGCCACGTCGATGGGCCGCTCGCTCACCGCGGTGGCGCCGCACGCCACGGCGTGGGCGTGGGCCGCATCCATGTCGTCGACGTGCAGGCAGACGTGGACGTTGCCGGGGTGGGCGGTGCCCGGGTCATACGGCGGCTCGTCGCGGTCGAGGTAGCGGAGGAGCTCGAGGGTCATGCCGCCCGGAAGGTCGATCCAGCAGGACTCGATGTGGATGCCGGGATAGCCCACCAAGGTGCCGAGCTGCGGCCCTTCCAGGACGGTGCGGTCCCTGGAGGAGACCCCGAGCAGGTTCGTCCAGAACGCCACCGCCCGGTCCATGTCGGCCACCGTGACGCCGACGTGGTGGACCGGCCCGAACCTCATGTGGACTCGACCTCGCTCAGGGCGTCGTCGAGGGCGGCCACGCCGGCCAGCGCCATCGCCTCGCTGATGACCAGGGGAGGGGTGATCCGCAGCACCGCGCCGGCGCCGGCCACCAGGACGCCACGACGGGCCATGGCCTCAAGCAGGCGGCGGGCAACGTGCGGGGCGATCGGCGTCTTGGCCGCACGGTCGCTGACCAGCTCGAGCGCCAACAGCATGCCGACCCCCCGGACGTCGCCGATGATCGGATGGCGGCCGGCCAGGTCGCGCAGCGCGGCGAGCATGCCGGCGCCGACCTTCCGGCCGTTCTCGAGGACGGCGCCGTCGTCGAGCATGCCCAGGGTGGCCACGCCGGCCGCGCAGGCCAGGTTGCCGCTGGCGAAGGTGGACGCGCCGGCTCCCGGTCGCCCGAACGGTCCGGCGTCGAGCACCTCCCGACGGGAGGCGATCAGGGAGATGGGGTAGCCGGAGGCCAGCCCCTTGCCGGCCAGCAGCACGTCGGGCACGACCCCCGACGCCTCGAAGGCCCACATCGGGCCGGTGCGCCCGACGCCGGTGAGGATCTCGTCGAAGATGAGGAGAGCGCCGGTGCGGTCGCACAGCCGGCGGAGGTGGGCCAGAAACTCGGGTGGGAAGGGGATGACGCCGCCCACGCCCTGCACGGGCTCGACGATCACCGCCGCCAGGCGCTGCTCACTCGACTGCTCGTAGACCCGGTCGACAAGCCCGGCGCACGCCACCTGGCAGCCGTCCCGGTCGAGCCCCAGTGGGCAGCGGTAGCAGTTGGCGTTGGCGCTGTGCAGCACGCCGGGGGCGAACGGCCCGTAGCCCCGCTTCAGCGGGAAGCCGCCCATCAGCGACATCGCCCCGAGCGTGCGCCCGTGCCAGGCCTGGTGGAACGAGATGACCTCGTACCCCTTGGTGTAGGACTTGGCCAGGCGCAGGGCGGCCTCCACCGCCTCGGCCCCGGTCGAGTACATCTGGAAGGTGCGCAGCTCCGCCGGCAAGGTCGGCGCCAGGGCCTCGAAGAACTCGGCGCGGGCCGCGGTGGCGAAGTCGAAGTAGTGCAGGAGCCGGCCGGACTCCTCGGCCAGGGCCCGGGCCACGGCCGGCGGGGCGTGCCCGAGGTTGGCCACCACGGCCCCGGAGGAGAAGTCGAGGAACAGGTTGTCGTCGACGTCGCGGACCACGGCGCCCCGGCCGTCCTTCAGGACCAGGCGCAGCCACTGGGCGGCGGGCGAGGAGTTGCTGGCGTGCAGCTGGGCGTCGCGGGACCACAGCTCCAGGGACCGGGGCCCGGGGACCGCGGTGCGCAGCCGGGGCGCGGCCTCGGCGTCGAAGTCGTCCCCCACCGCCGGTGCCGCCGGACCGCCGATGGCGGTCACGAGCCGCGGGGCAGCGGCTGGCCCTCGGCGGCCAGGCGCTCGAGGAGCTCGACGCCCCGCTCGGGACCGGGCATCGCCGCCAGCTCGGCCTGGACCCGTCGGGCCTGGGCCCTGGGCGCCGGGTCGTCGAGGAGAGCCCTCACCTCACGGCGCACGGCCTCGGGGCTCACCTCACCGGGGAGCAGCTGGCGACCGACGCCGGCGGCGGCGCACGCCGCCGCGTTGTGGAACTGGTTGGCCCCCTGGGGCAGGAGGAGCAGCGGAAGCCCGTGGGCCAGGATCGGCAGGATGGCCGTGCCGCCCTGGTTGACCACGACGTCACAGTAGGGAAGCAGCAGGGACTGCGGGATGAAGCGCTCGATGCGGATGTGGTCGGGCTGAGGGCCGAAGTCGCCGGGGTCGTTGTCATGGCCGACCGTCACGACGACGTTGACCTTCTCATCCCGGAGCCCGGCCAGGACGGCGGCGAAGACCTCGCCGGCCCGGCTGTTGAACACCGTCCCGAGGCTCACGTACACGAGCGGCATGTCCGGGAGCTGGCCGACCCACAGCGGCAGGGGCTCGCCCGCCGACCCCTCATCGACCGTGGCGTTCTGGACCGGGTGGGCGACGGCGATCTTGCCGATCTCCGGCGACTGCAGGGTGGGAGGCGCCACGTCGAGGTACAGGTAGGTGAAGAGCCCGCCGAAGGGCCCGAGGCGGGCGGGGTCGACGTCCCACCGCTCGCAGACCGGGGCCAGAACCTGGCCGGCCAGCCTGGCCATGGCCAGCGGCCGGAGGATGCCGACGCTGTGGTCGGCGTGGGGGACGCCGGCTGCGGCGGCCGCCACCGGTGCGGCGAACTCGGTCTCGTCGTGCAGGACGAGGTCGGGGTGCCAGGTCCGGACGAGCGGCACCAGGTCCTCGGCCCGGGCCGGCGCGGCCACGCCGGCGAGCATCCTCGGCACGAAGCTCTCGAACCGCGTGGCGCCGGTGAGGCCGTCCTGCTCCGGGTAGCGAGCTCGGGCCTCGGTCATCTGCTCTTGGAGGCTGAGTCCGGCCGGAAAGGCGGGGAAGCCGGTCTGGACGATGCGGGGGCAGAAGTCCGCCGCCGTGGCGAAGGCGACCTCATGCCCGGCCCGGACGAGCGCCTGGGCCAGCGGCAGCATGGGGATGAAGTGGCCGTGGCCGGGGAGGCAGGTGGCCAGCACCCTCATGCTCGGAGCCGCTCTCGCTCAGGCGTCATTTGCAGCTCCCAAGTCAGTCAGACCCCGGGCCGGTTACGTTACCCGCGGGCGCGAACGGCCGGCCGGCCCACGAGCCACCGACCCCACATGCCCGACCCCTTCGCCCGCCCCCGCTCCCTCGTCGTCGCGCTGGCCGACCAGGGAGGCGCCACCGTCCGGGTGTGCGGTTGGGCCGAGCCTGGCGGACCGGGCCTGGCCGTGCGCGACCACACGGGCAAGGTGGGCCTGCCTGGCGCCGCAGCAGACGTGGCGGCGGGTTCGGCCGTCGAGGTGGTGGGCCGGGTGGTTGCCGCAAGTGACGGGAGGGTCGAGCTCGCCGTCGAACAGCTCAGGGTGGTCGGTCCGGCCCAGGCCCCGGCGCCGGTCAGCGAGACGTCCCCGCTCGAGCAGCGGCTCGACTGGCGCTTCCTGGACCTCCGCGGGGCGGCGGAGG
>JBKJUI010000379.1:0-2683 GCA_046590775.1 Acidimicrobiales bacterium | reverse complement strand
CGATTATGAGCCGTGTGCTCTAACCAACTGAGCTACGCCGCCGAGCCCTCTCTGGGGATTGAACCCAGGACCCCCTCCTTACCATGGAGGTGCTCTACCACTGAGCTAAGAGGGCGATGAAGCGGGCACCAGGGCGCGCCTGGCACGGCCGACCAGCCTAGCGCGCAGGATCCGCAGGGCTCTCCGGGCGGCCGGCCCGTTAGGTTCGCTGGCGATGCCGCCGATCGTGCGCCTGGCCACCGACGCCGACGCGGAGGTCACCCGGCTGATCTACAACCGCGAGGTCGAGGGCTCGACCGTGACCTTCGACCTGGTGCCGCGCGACCTCGACGAGCAGCTGATCTGGCTGGCGGCCCACGACGGCGCCCACCCGGCCACCGTGGCCACCACCGCCGCCGGCGAGGTCGTCGGGTTCGGGTCGCTGTCGCCGTGGCGCGACCGCCCGGCGTACAGCACCTCGGTCGAGGACTCGGTGTACGTCCGGGACGACCAGCGGGGACAGGGCGTCGGCCGGGCCCTGCTGGCCGACCTGATGGAGCGGGCCCAGGCCCACGGCTTCCATGCCGTCTTCGCCCGCATCGTGGGGGGCCACGAGGCGTCAATCGGCCTCCACGTCGCCCATGGCTTCGAGGTGGCGGGGGTCGAGCGCGAGGTTGGCCGCAAGTTCGGCCGCTGGCTCGACGTCGTCGTCCTGGAGCGGATCCTGGGCGGCGACACCAGCGCGGCCGACGACCTCCCCTCGGCGAGGTCGCGCCTGCTGACGTAGGAGTGTCCTGAAGGAGAGCCCTCGAAGAAGCACCCTGCTCCTAAAGGTTGCGCCGCGACTGGCACCATTCTCTACCTGTGACCACCACCCTGCCCGGCCGAGGCTCGGCCGCCCTTGCCGGCGTCGTCGCCGGTGGGGTCGCCCTGGGGGCCGGGGAGCTGCTCGCCTCGCTGTTCGTGGCGGTCCCGTCACCGCTTGCGGCTGTCGGGCGCCTGGTCATCGACGTGGCGCCTCGGCAGGTGCGGGAGGGGGGCATCGAGGCCTTCGGGACCGCCGACAAGCCGGCGCTGATCATGGGGACGGTCGTCGTCTCCCTGGGGCTGGGGGCGCTCGTCGGCGTGAGAAGCCGTCGGGGGCTGGTGCCGGCGGTGGTCGCCTTCTGCGGCTTCGGCCTCCTCGGCCTGCTGGCCGCCTCCCGGGATCCGACGACAACGTGGCCGCTCGCCGCCGCTGTGGCGGCCGTGACCGCCGCCGCCGGCGTGGTCGTCCTGCAGCGGCTGCTGCGGACGGCGCCGTCCACCGGCACCGCCGGGCCACTGGTCGACATGGAGCGCCGCCGCTTCCTGACGCTCGCCGTCGGGGCCGGATCGCTGGCGCTGGTCGCCGGCTCGATCGGTCGGGCCGTGGCCACCGGCGGCCGGGCCGCCGCCGCCCGGGCCCGCATCGTGCTCCGACGCCCCGAGGTCCCGCTCCCCCCACCGGTCGCCGGCCTCGAGTCCGCCACGCCCGGCCTGTCGCCGCTGCTCACGCCCCTCGACCGCTTCTACCGCATCGACACCGCCCTCACCGTGCCGGACGTGGACGTCGGCAGCTGGCGCCTCGAGGTGGGGGGCATGGTGGACCGGCCCTTCTCCCTCTCCTACGACGAGCTGGCTGCGCTCCCCCAGGTCGAGGCCGACATCACGCTGTGCTGCGTCTCCAACGAGGTGGGCGGACGGCTCATCGGCACCGCCCGCTGGCAGGGGGTCCCCCTCCAGGACCTGCTCGACCGGGCCGGCGTCGAATCCGGGGCCAGCCAGCTGGTCGGGCGCTCCGTGGACGGCTTCACGGTCGGCTTCCCCACCTCGGTCCTGGCCGACGGGCGGCAGGCCCTGGTCGCCCTCGGGATGGGCGGGGAGCCGCTGCCGGTGCGGCACGGCTTCCCGGCCCGGCTCGTCGTGCCCGGGCTCTATGGGTACGTCTCGGCCACCAAGTGGCTGAAGGAGCTGGAGCTCACGACCCTCGACGCCTTCGACGCCTACTGGGTGCCTCGGGGGTGGTCCAAGGAGGCGCCGATCAAGACCTCGTCCCGCATCGACGTGCCCCGGCCCGGCCAGCGGCTGCCAGCCGGTCGGCACGCCGTCGCCGGCGTGGCCTGGGCCCCCACCAGGAGGATCGAGGGCGTCGAGGTGCAGGTCGACGACGGGCCATGGGTGGAGGCCGAGCTGGGCCCCGAGCTGTCGGCCGACACCTGGCGGCAGTGGGTGTGGCCCTGGGACGCCGCCCCGGGCGACCACGTGCTGCGGGTCCGGGCGATCGACGGGTCCGGCTCGGTGCAGGAGGCCCGCACGCAGTCGCCGGCCCCGAACGGCGCCTCCGGCCTGCACCGGATCCAGGTGACGGTGTCCTAGCGGATCCCGGTCACCTCGTAGCCGGCCTCGGTCACCGCGGCCCGCACCGCCTCGGGGTCGGCGTCCCCGGAGACGACGGCCGTGCCGTCCTCCAGGCTCACGTCGACCGAGGCCACGCCGGCGACCTCGCTGATCTCCTCGGTCACCGAGCGGACGCAGTGTCCGCACGTCATCCCCTGCACGTCATACGTGGTGGCTGCCATGCGTTGCATCATACCCCTAGGGGGTACACCTGGCAACCCGCGGGTCCCCCCCGGAGCCGGCGGCCCGGGATCAGGACTTGACCAGGCGGGCGATGGCGGCCGAG
>JBKJUI010000245.1:0-3139 GCA_046590775.1 Acidimicrobiales bacterium | reverse complement strand
CCGCCGGCCGCGGTTGCGCCACGAACCGGGTCTCCCTGTTCGTCCCCTGCCACCGCGTCGTCCCGGCCACCGGTGGGGTCGGTGGCTTCCTGTGGGGGTCAGCGGTGAAGGAGGCGCTGCTCGTCCACGAGTGGGCTCAGATCGAGAACGGCGCCTGGACGTCGAAGTCTGCGTCGACGCGGCCGACCCGGTAGTAGTTCGGGCTCTGCGACGCCGGCATCAGGTTGCTGAGCTGGGCATGGAGCTCGCGATAGCTCCCCTCGAACGTGCCGTTCTCCCACACCCTCAGCAGGTTGCCCGTGAAGATGCCGTTGGCGGGCGTGTCGCCGGAGAGCTGGTTGTCGGCGCAGCCCGAGATCAGCAGGATGTCGGCGCCGATCTCGCTCTTCTTGGCGCCCCCCGGCGGGAGGGAGCTCTGGATCCCGTTGTACAGCGCTCGGTTGGCCATGTAGGTCTTCCGCTCGATGTCGTAGGGCAGGTTCTTGGTCTTGATCTGGTCGGGCTTCGCCTCGCCGGCTGCTCCGACGCTGGCCGTGTGCGGCAGGTAGGTCTCCTGGTACCGCACCTCCCGTGTGACGGTGCCGCTGTGGCAGCTGTCGGACAGCACCACGATCCGCACGCCCGGCTGGAAGGTGGCGTACAGCGCCCACAGCTCGTCGTCGATCATCTGGCGGTCGAACAGGACCCAGGTCTCGTCCAGGTGGTCGTCCTCGTCGGAGCCGGCGTCGGGCACCTGGCCGCCGTGACCCGAGTAGGTGAGGAAGAAGATGTCGCCGGCGGTGAGCCTGGCGGCGGCGGCGGAGATGGCGCCGCTCACCGCCTCGGCGGTGCCGTCGGCCGTAAGGATCGCCGTCGTCTCGAAGCCCCGCGAGGACGCCAGCGCGACCATGTCGTTGGCGTCGTTCTCGCAGCCGCCGAGCTGGCCGTCCCAGCCCTGGTAGTGCTCGGGGTCGACCGCGTTCAGGCCGACGTGCAGGGAGATGCCGGTGGCCCCGCCACCGCCACCGCCCCCGCCCGAGGGGTCCGGCTGCTCCGACGGCTGATCCACCATGTCATCTCCCTCGTTCCTCGAGGCGCCGCGCAACGCCTCCCTGTCGAGTCGGACGCTAACCCGTGTGGCCGTCGACGGCGGGCTCAGCTCCTTCGGCTGTCGGCGCCCGACTGCAGGAGCGGGGGCTGCGGGCGGGCCGGCACGCGGAGCACGGTGAAGACGGGCGTCGGCGCCAGCGGGCCGATGCCGATCAGCACGTTCACGGGCCCGAGCGGCATCCCCGAGTCGTGCGGGTGGCAGACGCTGAGGACGGTGCCTCCGGCCGGGTTCGTCTGGCCCGTCACCGGCGGGCCGTCGGCGTACTGGACGATCACGGCGAGGGCGGGCGGCGCGGCGCTGACCACGATCACGTTGCAGCGGCCGGGCCGCACCGTGTTCGGAGAGATCGACACCTGGGCGGTGTCGCCGGGTGTCGGTGTCGGGATGTTCACCGGTGGGACCCCGGGCGGCGGCACCCCGATCGGCAGGGTCGTGGTGGTGGTGGTGGGGCCGACCGTCCCCGTCGTGGTGGTGGTGGTGCCGCCCGGCGGAGCCCGGGTGGTGCTGGTGGTCGTCGTCGTCGACGGCGGCGGCGGGCACGGGTCGACGAAGGCGACTGCTCGGGACGGAGGGATGACGGCCGTGCCGGTGGTGCTGGGCCGGGTGGCCACGATCGGCACGGCGACGTCGGTGAAGGGCACGTTCACCGACGTCGAGAAGGTGCCGCCCTTGTCTGCGGTCACCGTGGCGGAGAGGGTCTCGGTGTTCCCGAAGGGGTCCACGTCGATCGGCACCTGGCTGCCGGCGCCGAAGCCGGTGCCGGACACCTGCACCAGACCCGGCCCGCTGAGACACGGCGGCTTGAGGGAGATCTGCAGGGGGCAGCCGCTCTGCGCGGCGACGCTGGCAGAGCGCACCAGCTCGCCCTGCCTGGCGGAGATCCGGAAGGGCCCGTCGGCCGTGATCGTGGTCGAGAACGAGAAGCTGCCGGCCTGCTGGCGAACCGGGCTGGTGCGGGCCGTCGCCGTCCCGAGCGGCGACTCGTTCTGCGTCAGCTCCACGGCGCCGTTGGACCAGCCCACCCCGAGGATCACCATGCGCGTCGCTACGCCTGCGACCACGCAGGTGGGGGCCACCGCCACGGCCGTGGGCGCCACCTGGGCGAACGCCGTCCCGGGGGCCGGGACGACAGCCGCCATCACGGTCACGACAACGAGGATGGCGCCGCGTCCGAGCCCCGTCGGAGCCGATCCGGAGCCTCGCCAGCGCACGAGCCGTAGTGTACGGACGAGCGGCGCCGGCCATGCTGACGGCGGCCGCAAATGCCGCTTTGAGCGGTGACGACGGAGGCGCTCCGGCGCCAGAAGGCAGGCTGAAGGCGATGGACCACTCCGCCACGCTCACCCCTTCGGCGCCGGTGGCGCCCGGCCAGCCGGCCAGCATGGGGCTCGTCGTCCGCAACGGCGGCTCCATCGTGGAGCGCTACGACATCAGGGTCCTGGGCGATGCCGCCGATTGGGCCGAGCCGCCGCAGTCGGTCGTGGTGTACCCGGGCCAGGAGCAGCACGTCTTCCTCACCTTCCACGTCCCCGAGCGGGCGCTCGCCGGCGAGGTGCCCGTGGGCGTCCTGATCACGGCCCAGGAGGCCACGACCCAGGTCACCGAGGAGACATCGCTCGTCGTCTCACCGACCCACGGTCTCGACACGGCGCTGGTCCCGATGCTCAGCCACGGCCGCCGCCACGGCGCTCACTCGCTTGCGGTCATCAATCGCGGGAACCTGCCCGTCACCGTCGGCTGCGAGGGCAGCGGGGACGACGTCGACGTGAGCGTCGCCCGGGCGGAGACCAAGATCGACCCGTTCGGGCAGGCCGAGGTGCCCGTCCGCGTCAGCCACCAGCGGCGGCAGTGGTTCAAGAAGGCGGGGCCGGCGCCGTTCACCGTCGTCGCCACCAGCGAGCACGGGGACACCTCCACGGCCAACGGCAGCCATGAAGCCGCCAGCAAGGTGCCGCGCTGGACGCCGCTCCTGGTCGACGGCCTCCTCGTCCTGGCCATGCCCGGCTTCGCCCTGCGCGGCTCACAGGATGCGAAGGCGATCGCCGGCCG
>JBKJUI010000196.1:0-4159 GCA_046590775.1 Acidimicrobiales bacterium | reverse complement strand
GGGCGACCAAGAAGCCAGCCGCGGCGCCGGTCGAGCCGGCGGACGTCGTCGAGGCCCCGACGCCGCGTCCGCGCAAGCGGGCGGCCAAGGCGGTGGAGCCCCAGCCGGCGGCGAAGGCCCCGGCGAAGCGGGCCACGAGGAAGAAGGCCGCCGACCCGTCCTGAGACCGGCCGCAGCCAGGCTAGAACGGGTCCGCCATGCGCATCGCCACCTGGAACGTCAACTCCCTGAACATCCGGCTGGGCCGGGTCGAGGAGTGGCTGGACTACGCCAAGCCCGACGTGCTGTGCCTGCAGGAGACCAAGCTGGCCGACGCCGCCTTCCCCTACCTGCCACTTCAAGCCCGTGGCTACGAGGCGGTGCACCACGGCCAGGGCCGGTGGAACGGGGTGGCGATCCTGTCGAGGGTCGGCCTCGACGACGTGGTCTCCGGCATGCCGCGCTCCGACCCGGCCGATCCCGAGGAGGCACGGATCGTCACGGCCACTTGCGCAGGGGTGCGGGTCTCCAGCGTCTATGTGCCCAACGGCCGCAGCCTGGGCGACGACCACTACCGCTACAAGCTGCGGTGGCTGGCCGACCTGCAGGCCTTCGTGACCGGCGGCTGGGACCCCGACCAGCCCGTGGTGGTGGGCGGCGACTTCAACATCGCCCCCGGGGACAACGACGTGGCCCCTGGCATCGTGGCCGAGACGCACACGTCGGCCGAGGTGCGCGGCGCACTCGCCGGGTTGCTCGACTGGGGGATGGTCGACGTCTTCCGCCAGCACCACCCGAGCGAGCCCATCTACTCGTGGTGGGACTACCGGGCCGGTGACTTCCACAAGGGCCGCGGTCTGCGCATCGACCTCCTGCTGGTCTCCCCACCGGTGGCCGACCGCACCAGCTTCGTGTTGATCGACCGGCAGGCCCGCAAGGGCAAGCTGCCGAGCGACCACGCCCCGCTCCTCCTCGACGCCGACCTGTGAGCTTCCTGAGCGAAGCGAACGAGCCCGAGACATCGCGGGAGACCCACAACCCGTACGCGCCGCCCGGCCCGGGGTTCACCGTCCCGCCGCTCACGGCGCGCCAGGAGGAGCTGCGCCGGGTGGGCGACGCCCTGCGCAGCCTGATCGCCGGGGTTGTGGCCACCGAGGCGCCGGCCGACGAGCTGGCCGTGCTGGCCACCGACCTCGAGCGCACCGCCGCCGGCTGGGCCGGCCACCCCCGGCGGACCAGCTACGCCTTCGCCGCCGAGGCCGGTCCGGGTGGCGACGTCCACGCCTTCCTCGACGACTCGCCGATGATCGGCCGGGCCAACCCGCTGGCCCCGCCGCTGCGCCTCCAGGTCGAGCCGGACACCGGCCCGCCGGCGGTCGTGGGCAACGCCAGCTTCGGCCCCCAGTACGAAGGGCCTCCCGGCCATGTCCACGGCGGCTACCTGGCCGCCGCCTTCGACGAGGTCCTGGGCATGGCCCAGTCGCTCGGCGGCAAGCCGGGCATGACCGGCACCCTCACCGTCCGCTACCGGTCGCCGACCCCGCTCCACGTCGAGCTGGCCCTGCGGGGCTGGGTCGAGCGGATCGAGGGCCGGAAGATCTTCACGCGCGGCACCGTGCACGCCGACGGCCGGCTCTGCGCCGAGGCCGAGGCGACCTTCATCAGCATCGACTTCCGAGCCATGACGGTCCTAGCCCAGCAGCGCCAGCGCGAACCGACCTGACGCAGGCGCGTGGCGCCCTGGGATCAGCCGACGGAGGCGAGGATGCGCCGGTCGAACGGCACGAGGTCGTCCTCCAGCCACTCGATCGGGATGGGCAGCGGCAGCGACGCCGCTCCCGAGCCGATGAGCGGGCGGGGGCGCCGGGGCAGGCCGCGACCGGCGCTGCCGCCCCGGCCCCGGTAGACGATGATCCCGCTGACCGGGTCAGGGACGGCGTCGAGCGCAGCGTCGACCGCCGGACGGACCCGGAACCGCTCCCAGGCGGCCTCGTCCTCGAAGCACAGCTCGAGGACCACCCCCCAGGTGTGGCGGTGCCAGCCCCAGTCGGTGGCGCCGCCGGTGAAGGCGGCCTCGATGAGGGCGTCACCGTGCGCCTCGGCCCAGAGGGACGCGCTCATGGCGCCGTCCAACACTTCGATGCTCATCCAGCACGCCACAGCGAGATGACCATACGCTTTTCGTCGGCTCGGGTCAACGGGCAGAGGCGACGAAGGCCGCGAACACGCCCTCCTCGACGGCGGCGTGCTCCCGCAGACCCGACACCACGGCCCCCTCGACCTTGCCGGCCACGAGCAGCACCTTGACCCGCACGTCGCCGTCCAGCACCCGGACGGTGACGTCGCCCTCCGGCCGCAGCTCGACAGAACCGGTGAACCGCAAGCGGTCGGCGTAGTGGTCGGGCTCGATCCGCAGGTCGAGCGAGTGCGCCCCGCGGTCGAGGGTGGACACCTCGACCCACGTCATCTTCTCCGCGCTGATGACCTTGGCCGCGGCTGCGTTCAGCGTGCCCCGGAAGCGGTAGCGCACCCGCAGGCCGACGAGCGGGCCGTCGCCGCCCGTGACCTCGAGCAGCTCCGGCGCCCACACGGCCTTCGACGCCGTCACCGCCTGGTACCAGGCCGGGTCCATGAGGACCGCCTCGAGCCGCTCGACGGGAGCGGCCAGTCGCTGCCCGAGGCGGAACCGCATGGAGCGACCACGCTACCGAAGGCGGGACGGCTGCAGGCGGTGAGGGTGCGGCGCTGCTCCCAGCGCGAGGGTGGGGACGATGGCGGCGCTCGACCTCGCCGTGGCTGCGGGCGGCCTGCTGGCCACGGCCGTGGCCTGCCTTCGGTGGCTGCTGGTGGCCCAGCGGGAGGGGTGGGCGGCGGGGGCCGCCAGCCGCTGGGCGCTGCGCTGGTGGACGCTCGAGGCGAACACTCTGCTGGCAGGAGTGGCGATTGCCAGCCTGGCCGCCTCCCCCGTCTTCCGCCCGGCCGCCCTGACGCCCGCGCTGGCCGTGGCGATCGGGCCGTTCGGGCTGCCGCTCAGGGGCCGCCGCCCCGGACCGTTGGCCTGGACGGCACGCGCCCGGCGGGTGGCGGCCACCGCCGGGGTCGTCGCCCTCGCCGTGGTCGGCGCCGGGCTCCTCGTCGGGCCCGGCACGGCCGCGGTCCTGGCCGGTGTGGTCGCGGTGCTGGCACCGCTGCTCGTCGACCTCGGCGCCCTCACTGCCGGCAGCGCCGACCCGGGGGAGGGGGCGATCTCCACCGGCATCGAGCCGTCCGCCGCCCTGGCCCGCATCGCCGGCCGGCGAGGCGACGGGAAGGGGGTGCTCGTCGCCTCCGGTCCGCACGGGGCCGCCGGGGAGGATCTGGCCGAGCGGGCCGCCGTCGTCGCCACCCACCTCCTCATCGTCGGCCGCCACGCCCGTGCCGCGCTGCAGCGTGGCGCCGCTCGCGGGCCGGCGGGCTGCACCATCGTCGTGTGCCAGGACGTCGAGCACGCCGCAGCCTGGGTCGACGCCGAGACGGGCCCGCCCGACGTCGTCGTCTGGCTCCCGGTCCCCCCCGACCACGTGCCATGACCGTGGGCGACGCCGGGCCCTGCGCAACCTCTGTGAGGTCTGGGCCTGGCCGCCGGCATGCGTACGGTTGGGGCGTGGCGGCGGAGGAGTCGACGGCCCCGGGACCCTTCGAGGCGCGCATGCGGGCGCTGGCGGCGGCGAACGGGTGGGTGACCTACGACCTGAACGCCAAGAGAGCGGTCATCAAGTTCGACGTGCCCTCCGGGCGCAAGCAGACGCTCTACGCCATCGACCTCGGCGAGGTGGTGGAGCTGTCGGTGCCGAGCGTCCTCGTCTTCGACACCGTCGACGAGGTGCCGCACGACCTGGCCGTCACCTGCCTGCGCCGCAGCGCCAGGACCAAGGTGGGCTTCTGGTGCCTCGAGCAGATCGAGGGCAAGCAGGCGTTCTCCTTCATGTGGAACCTCCAGCTGCGCCACCTCGACGCCCAGACCTTCGGCGAGGTGGTGCGGGCCCTCGTGGTGGGGTGCGACGCCCTCGAGTCCGACCTGGCCGTCGACTCGAACGGCCTCGACCAGGAGCTGCACGAGCTGCTGGGCGATCAGGGCGATCCCTCAGAGCCCTGAGCCGGGTGTGGCCGAGGGCGGCTCGACTGTTGCGCGCCGAGGTCC
>JBKJUI010000092.1:0-7976 GCA_046590775.1 Acidimicrobiales bacterium | reverse complement strand
GCCACCACCGCCTATCGCTACTCCTGGTTCGTGGACCGGTACATCAACCCCGCCATCGGAGACGTCCCGCTCCGCCGACTCCGGGCCGATCACCTCGACGGCCTCTACGAGCGGCTCGCCACCACCGGCGGTCGACACGGACACGGTCTGGCTCCCATAACCGTGCATGACGTCCACGCCGTCGTGCGCGCCTCGCTCGATCTCGCCGTCCGCCGGCAGCTGCTCGACCACAACGTGGCTCAGGCCGCCCACGCCCGACGGCGACGACCGACCAAGACGACAGCGCGAGCTTGGACCGCACGGGAACTGGCCGGCTTCCTCAAGGTTGCCGAATCCCAGCGGCTCTACCCCGCACTGCACCTCACCGCCTTCACCGGGATGCGCCGCGGTGAAGTCGCCGGGCTCAAGTGGTCCGACCTCGACCGCACAAACAACCGCCTCTCGATCTCACGGACGCTGCAGAACGTCGCCGGCAGGCCCGTCGAGTTCGACGTGAAGACCCGCACGAGTCGCCGTTGCATCGACATCGATGAGAACACGATGAACGTTCTTGCCCGGTGGCGTCGCAAGCTGTACCGCCACGGGCCCGACGATTGGATGTTCCTCAACACTACCGGCCGGTTCATCAACCCCGAGTCCCTCAGCCAGCTCTTCGATCGCAGCGTGAAGCGGACGCCGTCGGTGCCTCACATCCGATTTCACGACCTGCGCCACACCCACGCCTCGCTCCTGATCATGGCCGGCGTCCCGATCAAGGTCGTCAGCGAACGCCTCGGCCACTCGCACCCGGGGTTTACCATGCACACCTACCAGCACCTGCTGCCCGGCATGAGCGCCGCCGCCGCCGAGCAGTTCGCAGCGTTGATCGCCGATCCCAGCCGGTAGACGTCTACCGCCCCGAAAGCGCAGAAACCCCAGGTCAGCGACTCGCGGCCCCGAGAGCCGGTAGACGACGCCGGTAGACGCCATCGGCGGCCGTGAACGAGAGGGGCCCGGAACCTCAGTGGTTCCGGGCCATTCTTTGGTGGCGGGGGCAGGATTTGAACCTGCGACCTTCGGGTTATGAGCCCGACGAGCTACCTGACTGCTCCACCCCGCGTCGAGTGGCAGTCGCTCACGGTACCACGGGTCCACCACCTGTCCAGGTGGGGTCGGTAGGTTCGGCGGGGCATGTGGTTCCGTCGCCGCCAGCGGGCGGTCGTCAGCGTCCTTCCGGACGACGAGGACGTCGGGGTGCGGATCCTTCGGCCCACGTCTCCGGCGCTCGTGGCCTCGGTGGCGCCGGCCGTGCGGGTCGAGCGGTACGTGGCGGCGCTGGCGTTCCACGCCGCCCAGCTCGAGGACCGGATCGGGCAGCTGGAGCGGGCGGCGGACGACCAGGTCGACGCCCACCTGGATCTCCCCACCCACACCGACCTGCTCGAGGTGCGGCTCCACTCGTCAAGGGTGTCGGCCGACCTGGGGCGGCTGGCGCTGGAGCTGCGTTCCGAGGTGGCTGAGATCAAGGACGAGGCCGACCGGGCGGCCCGCAAGGTCGAACGGGCGGCCGACGCCGCTGCGCTGGCCCAGGACCCGGAGCGACTGGTCGAGCTGGCCGAGCAGCTGCTCGAGATGGCCGACGCCCTCGACGCCAAGCGCCGCGCGTCCTAAGGCGCCGGTCAGCCGCTGGCGGTCGTGCCGGTGGTGGCCGGCACCGTCGTGGTCGTCGGCCCGGCCGGAGCAGGGGGTGTCGTGGTCGTCGGCGTCGCCCCCGCCGCTTCGCCGGCCTGCCGCACCAGGGCCCGGGCCTCGTCGACCTTCCTCTGGTACTCGGCCAGGTCGCCCCGCTGCAGCGCGCCCTGCGCGTCGACGAAGGCGGTGTTCGCCCGCGTGATCAGCTCACCGACGGTTCCGGACGGCTGGGTGGACGACGGCCCCCCAGGAAGGGGCGCCGTGGTCGGGGTGGTGCTGCCGGCGGTCTGCTCCTGGGTGGCCGGCGTCCCGCCGAAGAGGTCCTTCAGCGCCTCCTGCAGCGTGTCGCGCATGATGGCCTTGTTGCCGTAGACGGCGATCACCTTCTCGAGCTTGGGCACCCGGTTGCTCTCCGCCCGGACGTACAGCGGCCGGATGTAGAGGATCGAACGGTCGATCGGGACGAGCAGGATGTTGCCGAAGAGCACCGAGCTCCCCTCGGTGTTCAACAGCGAGAGCCGTTCGGTGATCTCGGTGTCGGCCTCGATGGTGGAGGCGACCAGCGTCGGCCCGTTGATCTGCTGGCCGGGGGGCATGCGGAACAGGATCAGCCGGCCGTACTCGTCGGGGTCGGACCGGGCGGTGAGGAAGGCGGTGAGCTGGAGGCGGTCGAACGGCACGAAGGGCACCGTGAGCGTGAAGCGCTCCTTGTCCTCGCCCGGGAACTTCTGCAGCTGGTAGGTGGGGGGGATCCGGCCCTCCTGTCCGGTGGAGAGCTTCTGGAGGCCGAGCCCGCCCTGGCCGGGGGCCGGGGCCGCCGGAGCCCGGGCGGACGGGGTCGCCGAGTCCTTGCCCTTGATCTGCACGCCGGGGTCGGGGCTCACGCTCCAGCGGTCGGTGGCCGAGAAGAACTCGCTCGGGTTGGTGATGTGGTAGCGGCCCATCAGGCTGGCCTGGAGCCGGAAGATGTCCTCGGGGTAGCGGAAGTGCAGCCGCAGGGCCTCGTACTCGGCGGCAGCCTGGCCCTCGAGCGTCGACGGGTAGGTGAGCAGGTTGGGGAAGACCTTGGCGTAAGCCTTCAGCAACGGGTCCTGGTCGTCGATGGCGTAGAGCTTGACGGTGCCGTCGTAGGCGTCGACCACCGCCTTCACCGAGTTCCTGACGTAGTTGACGCCCCGGAGGTTGCCCTGGGCGCCGACGCTCTGGCTGTAGGGGTAGCGACTCGTGGTCGTGTACCCGTCCACGATCCACACCAGCTTCCCGTCGGCGGTGACGACGGCGTAGGGGTCGGCATCGAAGGTGAGGAAGGGCGCCACCTTCTGCACCCGCTCCTTGACCCCCCGGACGTAGAGCATCTTGCTCGTGTCGGTGATCAGCGGTGACGTGAGGACGTTGACCTCGCGGTAGCGGACGGCGAACGCCAGGCGGCGCAGGCCGGACCCGAGCTCGACGCCGGTCTCGCCCTTGTAGCTGGAGGTCTCGTCCCTGCCCTGGGGGTTCTGGAAGTCGATCTCGGGTTGCTTGGTGCCGACGATGGCGTAGTCGTTGGCGCCGCTCTCGTCACCCTGCTCACCCACGTAGATCCGTGGCTGGTTGAGTGTCGGCGCCCCCGTCGGCGGCAGGTCCTTCAGCGAGTACACCGGGAAGCCGTCGGGCGTCGATGCGTTGGCCGGGGCCACGATGGCGCCATAGCCGTGGGTGTAGGCCAGGTGCCGGTTCACCCAGTTCTTCTGGGGCAGCTCGTTCGGCTGCAGCTCGCGGGTGCCCACCACGGTCTGGGTCAGCTCGCCGTCGATCATGTAGCGGTCCACGTCGACGTCGAGCACCTGGTAGTAAGGGCGGAAGCTCTGCTGCTGCTGCCACGTGCTCCGCGCCAGGTTCTCGTTCGGGTCCCACAGCCTGATGTTGCGGATGGTGGCCTTGTCCTCCTGCAGCGTCTGGCCGGTGATGGCGCCGGGAGCCTCGGTGTAGTCGAAGTCCTTGACCTCGACCTTGGACAGGTTGAAGGCGGCCCGGGTGGCGTCGATGTTGCGCTGGATGTAGGGCAGCTCGATCCGGGTCTCGGCCGGCTTCACCTTGAACTGCTGGATGATGGCCGGGTAGGCCGAGCCGACCAGGACGGTGACGAAGAGCCACAGACCGATGCTGACCGCCGGGAGGGCGAAGCCGCGACGGTAGATGTTGGCCAGCAGGAGCACCCCGGCCGCCACCGAGATGAGGGTGAGGAGACCGAGCGCTGGCAGCCTGGCCTTCACGTCGGTGTAGAAGGCGCCCTGGGCGAAGCCGCGCTCTGAGTACACCAGCTCGAAGCGCTCGAGCCAGTAGCTGTAGGCCTTGACGAAGGCGATGCAGGCGAGGAGCACCGAGATGTGGGCCTTCACCTGCGGGGTGGCACCCCGCTGCTGGGCCAGCTGCAGCCGGATGCCGCCGTTCAGGTAGTGGAAGGCGGTGGTGACGAGCGTGGTGAGGACGAGGGCGACGAAGAGCCAGTTGACGACGAAGGTGCGGAAGGGGAGGTCGAAGACGTAGAAGCTGATGTCACGGTTGAACTGCGGGTCCTTGGTCCCGAACCGAACCTGGTTGCGGAACAGGAGGAACGACTCCCACCGACCCCCGACCCCAGCGGCCAGGAGAAAGGCGAGCATGGCGGCGGCGGCCAGGCGCACCTTGCCGGCGTGGGGGCCGACCGCCTCGCGATAGCGGAGGACGACGTCGTCCTCCGGGCCCCGCCTGGGGCCCTTCGGGCCGAGGCGCTCGGCGATGCGCAGGTTGCCCCACACCAGCAGGTAGGCCAGGACCAGGAACAGGCCGGACAGCAGCAGCCGGGCGCCGAGCACCCGGGTGAAGACCTGCGAGACCCCGAGGTCGTCGTACCAGAGGAAGTCGGTGTAGAAGCCGGCGATCCCGCTCGAGAAGAGCAGCAGGAACGCCAACGCGCCGGCGGCGGAGAGCAAGAGGTTGCGGCGACGGTTGCCCGAGCGGCCGCCGGGGTGCCGGCGCGACATGTCGGGGATGCGCATGGAGCCGGAGCCTACGGCCGGCTCACCCCCGGGTCGGGGTCGGCGATCCTCCCGGCCGGCGCGCCAGGAGGCAGCGGCATCCGCTGTGGGCCGGCGGGTGCCGGTGGCCGGTGGGGAAGGGCGTGCCCTTCGGCGTCGGGCCGGAGAGGCTGTTGTCCTCGCACTCGGGGCAGGGCCGCTCGCCGTCGTCGGCCACCCAGCGAAGCGACGTGCGGGCCGGGGTGGCCACGAAGTGGCCACGGGCGAAGGCGGCGTGAGCAGCGTCGCCCACCAGGCGACCGACCCGCTCGCCCCGCCACTCGCGGAAGGCCACGTTCACGCTGTCGACCCGCCGCTCGGGGTCCTCGACCGTGTACGCCACCTCGAGCCGGGGCCGGAGGTCCTTCACGACGTTCGCGGCGACGTCGTGCGCCAGGTCGGTGACGGGCACCGCCGTGGCCGCCGCTCCGGCGGCGGAGGCCCCGGCGCTGGCGGCGTCGGCCAGGAGCGGCGCCGCCGCCGTGGCGAGCGGGCCCAGCAGGTCCTCGACCTCGCCCAGAAGCTCGAGGGCCGAGGGCGGACGGCGGGCCCGGAGCCGGTCGAGCACCGCGTTCTGATGGTCCTGGAGCAGCCGTTTGACCTTCTTGGCCAGCAGGTGCTCGACGGGCTCGACGGCCACATCGCGCCCCTGGAGCAGCAGCTCGTCGTCCTCGGGCTGAGGTTCGGCCGGAGCCGCCTTCCGGCTGGGCTCGGCGGCCGCCTTCTGCCGCTCGGCCCGGAGCCGGGCGAACAGCGCAGCTGCCTCGGTGCGAGGGGTGGCGTCGCGGGCCGGCACCTCCGGGGCGGAGGCGCCGGCGGGGGGCGGAGCCGGTGCCGCGGCGGCCGCCCGGGATGCGGCCGCCTCGGTGGGGGCGGCCGGCGCCGGGGGTCGTTCGGGCGCGGGGGCAGGCGGCGATGACTGCGGTGCCGAAGACGGCGCAGCGACGGGTGGAGCGGCGGCTGGCGCCGGCCCGAGGACCGTGACGGCAGGCTCGCCCCGGCCCGGGGGGGCAGTCGGCCCGGACGGCCGGGATGCCCGCGACTCCGGCGCGCTGGTCGGGTCTCGCAGGACGCGCACGGCTTCACCGGCCGAGGGCGGCTCGACGACGACCATCCCGTCCTCGGGCAGGTGGACCTCGGGCTCGCCACCCGTCCTAGGGCGGTGCAGGTAGCGCATCTGGGCCAGGCGCTGCTCCTCAGCCCGCACCGCCGGCTCGTCGGCCAGGCGCAGCATCCGGCGTCGGCGGCGCCCGATGCCGGCGCTGTCGGTCCCGGTGGCGGCGATGGTCGGGACCTCGCCCGTGGTGGGCGCAGCAGCCGGGCTGTCGAAGACCGGCGTTGGGGCGTGCTCGTCGTCCTCGATCTCGAAGGCAGCAGCGCCGCCGATGGGGACGACCTCGGCCACCTCGCCCGACGGCTCGCCCGTGTGGACCTCCTCGACCGGACGCTCCTCGCCCTGCGGGTCGACGGGTGGCGGGACCGGCGCGGTGACGGGCTCGGCCTTCGCCGCCGGGATCGGGAGGGTCGCCGGAGTGGCCTGACGACCGGCCTCGGCGGGCACGGCGGCCGATGTCCTGTCGGGCAGCACCGGCTCCATCAGCTCGACCCGGTCGACCGCGGCGACGGCGGCGAGGCCCATCTCCTCCGCCGCCTCCTCGGCTTCTTTCCGGGCGCGCGCCTCGGCGGTGGCCAGCGAGTGGGTGGCGTCGTCCAACCGGTCCCGGACAACGCCGAACGCCTCGAGCAGCCGCTCGCGCCCCACCCGCAGCACCTCGACCGTGGCCTCGCCCCGCTGCACCCGCCGCTTCAGGTCGCCCAGCATCCGCTCGCGCACCGCCCGGGCCTCGGCCACCATCGAGCGAGCCTCAGCCAGCCCCAGCTCCCGCAGCCTGGCCGCCTCCTCCTCGGCCGCCCCGAGCAGGCCCCCGGCGGCCTTGTCGGCGTCGGCCGTGCGGATGACCAGGACGCCTTCGGCGTCGCGCACGAGCCGGTCGGCCACGGCCTGAGCCTCGGACCGGACGCGCTCGGCTTCGCTGTGGGCCTGGTCGAGGGCCAGCGCGGCGTTGGCGTCGGCCTTGCGCCGGATGTCGGCCGCCGCCTCCTTGGCCACCTGGAGCACCCTGCCCGCCTCGTCGCCCAGCACCTCGAGCAGCACCGACTCGTCGATGGTCGGTTTGGCCAGCGTGGCCCGGGTGCGGGCGAGGTCGTCGCGCAGCCCCTCCTCCCGATCGGCCGCGGCGGCCAGCGCCGACGCCACCTCGGCCAGGTACCCCCTGACCTCGTTCGGATCGAACCCACGAAACGACGTCGGGAAGCTCCTCGCCGCGACCTCATCAGGTCGTGGGCCCGCGCGCATGTCGGCCATGCTGGAACGTTACAGACGCCCCTCACCGAGATGGTGGACAGGGCAACCGGGTGGAGCCGGGCGCGGGTCTGGGGGCAGAGCCCCCCAGGACGGGGTCCCGTTGCGGAGGCGGAGGCGCCCGGTCGGGGTTGCCGGCCCGGAGGATCGAGCGCAGCGTGCGGAGGAGGGACGGGAGCCCGACCGCCAAGGGTGCCGCGGCCGGAGCGATGGGGTCTAGCGGTTGCCGAGAAGGCTGTTCAGCAGGCTAGCGATGGGGTCGACCGTGTCGTCGAGGACCGGGTCGAGCGGCTGCAGCAGCGCCGGGCGTCCCGAGGAAGGCTCTAGCTGCGGCGGGGGCGGCGCCGTCGTCGTGGGCGTCGCCCCCGGGCGGGACGGCCTGGTGGTCGTGGGGGCCCGGGGGGTCGGCGTGGTCGTGGTCGTGGGCCGGGCCGGCGGCGGCTCGATGGCAACCGGAGGGACCTGAGCGGAGTTCGGTGCGGCCAGCTCGAGGGGTGCCACGTTCAGGGCGTCGTCGACCAGGCGAAGGAGGCCGCCGATCGACGGGACCTGCTGGTCGAGGGCCACCAGGGTCCACGGAGCACCTTCGCTCCGGAAGGCGGCGGCGCCGGCGAGGCGCTCGGCGAAGGTGCCACGCCGACCCTGAAGGGCGACCGCCGCCCCGAGCAGGACATCTCCCGCCCGAAGGCGCTCGCCTGACACCCGCTCGGTGCTGTCGGCCGCCGCTCGGCCAAGCCGCTCGACGTCTGCCTGCTGGACAGCCTGCTCGCCACTGAGGCCGGGGAGGAGGCCACGGTAGTAGGCCACCGATCTGGCGTTGGGCGGGGACACCTGGCCAGTGAAGCCCCTGGCCCGATCCTCGACCTCGGCCTCCTTCGTGGCCGCCTCGCCGATTCCTCGGCGAG
>JBKJUI010000216.1:0-4311 GCA_046590775.1 Acidimicrobiales bacterium | reverse complement strand
CAACGGTGCATGTTCCTGACCAGGAGGCCGAACGTCACCGAGGTCTGCAGCGTCTCGATGTCGTTCCAGGCCTGGGCGGCCGTCGGTCGGTAGAAGAACATCAAGAAGATGCCCGTGACCGTGAGGATGATGAAGAGGAAGAACGAGAGCCCGCCGAGGCAGAGCGTGTAGCTGACCTTGACGGCGTGACGCTTCACCTTGACCGGGTGCAGGTGGTACAGCACCGAGTTCATGACGACGTAGGACCGGTTCCTCGGGCTGTCGGTGTAGCCCTTGCGGAAGATGGAGCCCGGCCGGAAGATCGAGTTCCAGACCTGGCCCCCCTGGACCTTGCTCCACTTGGCGCTCGCGCGCTCGCCCGGGCTGAGCCGGGGCTTCTCTTCCAGTCGCTTCGCCATCGAGCCTCAGTCTCCTAGAACCGCATGCCGTAGCCGTAGCCGTGCTTGTTGTCGCGCCCGTGGGGGTCGCCCTCCCGGGCGGCCAGACCCACCTTGCCCATGATGATGACGCCGGTCGGGCAGCGGTCGACGCACAGGCCGCACCGCGTGCACACGTCCTCGTCGACCACGAAGATCACGTGGTCTGCGGGGTCGTCGCCCGGCTGCTCGGTGTTCGATGCGTCAGCCACCGTGTCGGCCGCCAGCATGTGGATGCACTTCCACGGGCAGATGTCGACGCAGCCCTCGCACATGATGCACTCGGCCTGGTCCATGTGGTGGAACTGCTTGGGCTTCACCGCCTTGGTGAGGGCCCCGGAGTCGATCTCGGTGAGGGTGTACTCGCCGGGGAACAGCGGCAGCGGCGGGTTGGCGTCGGTCTTGCCCACGGCTAGCCCTGCGCCTTCTGGAGCGGGCGCCCGTAGGCGCTCGTGGTCAACGCCTCGCGCTCGGCCCGCTGCTTGGCCACCTTGCCCCGCTTCTGCCAGAACGACCACAGCACGAACTGGGCGGCGAGCATGGCGATGTAGATGGTGGCGGCGATGAGGTCACGGAAGTGCTCGGCGTTGAGGAGGATGCGCCCCCGGCCGAAGAACGTGACGCCCTCGGGCCAGGCCAGGCCCTTCTCCACCGGGATGAAGAAGAGCGCCTCTCCCTTCTGCCCGTCCCAGAACGCCCCGAGGGGGCCGAGGGGGATCCCCACCTTGTCGCGGCGCCACGCCAGCTCGGAGTCGGCCCAGTTCAGCCAGTAGTGGGGGATGAGGCCGTAGGCCAGGATGAAGCCGGCGAACACCCAGCAGGCGGCGACGAAGGCCTCGCCCCAGGTCAGCGGCTGGCCCGGAGGCCGGCGGCGGGCCATGAAGAGGACGCCTCCCACGATCAGGAGGCCGCCGATGATGGAGAAGACGAATGCCGTCACAGTGGGGTGGAGGCTCCTCGGGTCCTGCTCGTGAACTGCTGCACAAAGTCTACCGGTGGTAAGCGGGCTGCCCCACACGGAGCGCGGAAGTGTCTACCACCGGCCTCCTCGGGAGGTCACATCGCCCGCCCGGGTTGGTACCCCTCCGGCGGCCCCGACTACCTTTCGCACCCGATGGCAGAGATCCCCGAGCACCTCCTCCGCCGCTCCAAGGAGCGGCGGGCGGCGCTGTCGGGCGAGGCGCCGGCCGAGGGGGGCGACGCCCCGGCCGCACCGGCCGCCGAGGCCAAGCCCGCCGCCACGGCTCCCGCCGCCGCCGCCAAGGCTGCGCCCGCGCTGCCCACGGTGGCCCCCCAGCCCCGCCAGCCGGCCGTGGCCGACATCCCCCCGGCCCGGGCCCGTATGCCCTACTGGGTGATGCCCCTGTTCGCCGCCCTGCCCGTCTTCGGCTTCTTCTACGCCCAGGGCTACCAGCCCCGGCCCGTAGAGGGGCCCACCGACCCCCTCGTGCTCGGGGCCGAGCTCTACCGCTCGTCCGGCTGCTCGGGCTGCCACGGCGGCGCCGGCGGGGGCGGCGTCGGCCCGAAGCTGTCCGAGGGCGAGGTCGTGCTGTCCTTCCCCGACGAGAAGGACCACATCGCCTGGATCAAGTCCGGGTCGGCCCCGAAGGTGGGCCAGGCCTACAACGCCCGTGGCCGGGTGGCGGCCGGCGGCATGCCGGGCTTCGCCGGGCAGCTCAGCGACGAGGAGATCGAAGCGGTCGTCATGTACGAGCGCGAGAAGCTCTAGAGAGCTGCGCTCGGCGCGTACGTTCGGGGCATGGGCAGCGTGGTCGAGGACGTCGGGGAGGTGGCCGAGAGGCTGCTGTTCCCCACGGCTCAGGAGACCGACCGGGGCGAGCGGGTGCCCGAGGGGCACCTTCGGGAGCTGGCGGAGGCGGGCGCGTTCGGGGTGAACGCCTCGTGCAGCGGGGCGGAGAAGCGCCAGATCCACCGGGTGCTGGGTGGGGCGTGCGGGGCCAGCTACTTCGTGTGGGCCCAGCACGAGGCGCCGGTCCGGCTGCTCGCCATCTCACCGAACGAGGGGCTCCGCTCGCGGTGGCTCGACCGGCTGCTGGGTGGCGAGGTGGTCGGGGGAACGGCGTTCGCCCACCTGCGCCGGCCCGGTCCTCCGGCGGTGCGGGCCGAGCCGGCGGTGGACGGCTGGCGCCTGCATGGAGAGGCCCCGTGGGCCAGCAGCTGGGGCATGGCGGGGGTGTACTCGATCGGGGCGACCACCCCGACGGGTTCGGTCCTCTGGTTGCTCCTCCCGGCCGGGCGCCTCGAGCCCACCCGGCCGCTCGAGCTGGCGGCCATGCAGGCCACCGCCACCGTCCGCCTCCGCTTCGACGGCACGCCCGTCACCGCCGACGACGTGATCATCGACATGGACCGCGCCCTGTGGGACGCCGTCGACGCCTCGGTCGGCAACCGGGGCAACCCGGCGGCGCAGGGACTGGCCCTGCGGGCGCTGGCCCTCCTCGAGGAGACCGGCCCGGCCGGCGCCGAGGTCGCCGCCCACCTCGGGCCGCTGGTCGCCCGGGTCATCGACGACAACGATGCGCTGGCCGAGGCGGCCGACGAGGGCCAGGTCGACGTGCCGGGTATGGCTGCAGCCAGGGCCGAGGCCGTCGAGCTGGCCCAGCGGGCTGCCCTGGCGCTCCTGACCGCCGCTGGCGGCCGGGGCGTGGAGCTGGCCCACCCAGCACAGCGGCTCGTGCGCGAGGCCGCCTTCTACGCCGTCCAGGGGCAGACGGCCGAGGGCCGGGCCGCCGGGCTCCACCGCAGCCGCCTCACCTGACGGGGAGGGCTCAGCGCAGCGATGCGCAGGCGTCGGCGAAGCGATCGAGGGTGGTGTCGATGATGGCGTCGTCGTGGGCCAGGCTCGGGAACAGCACCTCGTACGGACCGGGCGCCAGGGCCACGCCACGCTCGAGGAGGGCCCGGAAGAGCCGGGCGTAGAGGCCGGTCTCGGCGGCGGCCTTGGCTCCGGGCCAGGCGGCGACGGGCGCCTCGGCTCCGGCGAACAGGCCGACCAGGGTGCGATAGCGGGGGACCTCGATCGGGAGCCCGGCGTCGGCGGCCGCCTTCTGCAGGCCGGACTGAAGCCGCGTCGCGGTGGCCTCGAGCCGGTCGTAGGCGGCGGCGTCGAGCTCGGCGAGGGCGGCCAGGCCGGCGGCGGTGGCCAGCGGGTTCCCGCTGAGCGTGCCCCCCTGGTACACGGGCCCGAGCGGGGCCACGTTGGCCATCACCTCGGGGCTGGCGCCGAACATGCCGACCGGAAGCCCGCCGCCGATCACCTTGCCGAAGCACCAGACGTCGGGGATCACCCCGGTCGTCCCGGTGGCGCCGCCGACACCCACACGGAAGCCGGTGATCACCTCGTCGAACAGCAGGAGGGCGCCGGCCCGGTCGCACGCCTGCCGCAGTCCCTCGAGAAAGCCCGGCGCCGGAGGGACCAGGCCCATGTTGGCGGCCACCGGCTCGACGCAGACGACGGCCACCTCGTCGGTGACATCGGGCACCTCGTTGTAGGGCACGACGAGCGTGTCGGCCACCACGGCCGGCGGCACCCCGGCCGAGCCGGGAAGGCCCTGGTTGGCCACGCCGCTGCCTGCTGCGGCCAGCAGGGCGTCGGCGTGACCGTGGTAGTTGCCGTCGAACTTCACGATCTTCGACCGCCCGGTGGCGCCCCGGGCCAGCCGGATGGCGCTCATCGCCGCCTCCGTGCCGCTGCTGGTCATCCGCACCATCCCGAGCCCCGGCACCCGCCGGCACACCTCCTCGGCCAGCAGCACCTCGGCCTCGGTGGGCGCCCCGTAGGTCGTTCCGCGGGTTGCCGCCTCCTGCACGGCGGCGACCACAGCCGGGTGGGCGTGGCCCAGGATGCTGGCCCCGTAGGACTGCACGTAGTCGA
>JBKJUI010000169.1:0-8802 GCA_046590775.1 Acidimicrobiales bacterium | reverse complement strand
GCCGGCGCTGCAGTGGCTGGCGGCGGCTCGGGCGCCGCCACCTCGACCGGGCCGGACGAGCACGCCGCCAGCAGCGATGCGACCACGACCACCGAACACCAGCACGGGCGCATGCACCCTTTCTACCCCGATCCCGGCGAACCGCCCCCCGTTCGGCAACCGGTTGGCCCGCTCACGAGCAGAGGTACGAGGTGGTCGCCGAGTACGAGGAGCCGAACCACGTCCCGGTGAGCGACCCGAAGAAGACGCCGAAGGCGACGTTCTGGCCGGGCGCGACGCTCAGCACCGACGTCCGGCTCATCGGCGGCTGCTTGCGGTTGCCTCCGTCGTTGTAGAGGTAGTGGCCGTACTGGCCGTCGTCAGAGTTGACCGCGTTGCGGCTGACGGCGTTCCGGAAGTACACGATGTCGTTCGGGGCGTTGGCCGGCGGCTGCATCTGCACGGTCGAGGTGACCACGCAGGAGGACACGCTCGCAGGCACGATGAACGTCGAGGTGACGATCATGGTGTGGTCGGGCCCGGACGCCGGAAGGTTGACCGGCGACAGCGACACCCAGCTCTTGGGCCCCGACGGTCCGGCCGGCCCCTGGACGCCCTGGACGCCCTGGGGGCCCTGGGGGCCCTGGGGGCCCTGGAGGCCCTGGAGGCCCTGTGCTCCCTGTGCTCCCTGCGGTCCCTGCGCACCCTGCGGTCCTGGCGGGCCCTGCGCACCGATGGCACCCTGCAAGCCCTGCGGTCCCTGCGGCCCGGGCGGGCCCTGGGCGCCGACGCCGCAGGTGGGCGTCCCGTCGGCGGCGACGGTGCTCAGGAACGACCCGGCCGGGCAGGTCAGGCTGTTAGCGGCCAGGCGGGCCTGGGTCTGCACCTTGGTGAAGTAGCGGTCGTCGTGGTCGTGACCCCGGAAGTAGCCGCCGACGTCGACGATCACATGGGTCTGACCCGCCGAGTTGTAGATCTTGATCCGCCCGACATCGGGCCCCGGCGAGCCCAGCTTCACCTGCACCGAGTTCGGCACGGTCTGGCCCGCCGAGAAGTTGACGTTCGACGCCAGCGGCAGGGCGGCGTCGGCCGGGTAGACGGTGAGCCAGCCGCCGGCCGTCGGGGCGAACGCGGTGACGTTCAGCACCACGGCGGTGGCGTCGAGCGGCACCCCGCCGGCCCCCGTCACCTGCAGCAGCCGGGACTCCCCCGCCGTCAGCGGGTTCGACGGCGCCCGGGTGTCGAGGATGCGGGCGGGAGGCAGCGGCTCGAAGATGGCCCGGTCACCGCTCGAGGTGGTGGCCGCCGCCCAGGGCACGACCTGGAGGCCGCCGAACCCGGCGACGAGCACCGCGACCAGGAGCACGGCCCAGCGTGGGGCGGCGAACACGAACCTGCGCCTGCGTGCTTCAGTCATCTCTTCCGCTCCGCTCCTCCCCCGGCCTGGATGCCACGGGCGTGGCCAGGGTCGCGCCACATCGCCGCAGCAGCCAAGGGACTCGGCCCCAAAGGGCAGAAGATCTAGGTTCAGGCCTTGGCCGGATCCGCCCTGCCTCCGGAGCCGGCGGGCTCGCCCTTGTTGGGGAGCAGGCGGTAGGCGTCGTAGACCGAGTCGACCCGGCGGAGGGCCGACACCACGTGCTCGAGGTGGGCGGGGTCGGCCAGCTCGAACTCGAAGCGCATCTTCGACACCCGGTCGGAGCCCGTGTGGCTGGAGGAGTTGATGATGTTGACGTGGTGCTCGGACAGCACCCGGGTCACCTCGGTGAGCAGGCGGCTGCGGTCGAGGGCCTTCACCTCGATCGACGCCACGAAGCTGCCCTGGCGCTGGTCGTCCCACTCGACGTCGATCATGCGGCCCTCGGTGGCGACGAGCGCCGAGGCGTTCGAGCAGTCGGCCCGGTGCACGCTGACCCCGCGACCCCGGGTGACGAAGCCGATGATCTCGTCGCCCGGCACCGGCGTGCAGCAGCGGGACAGGCGGACCATGAGGTCGTCGAGGCCCTCGACGTGCACGCCGACCTGGGGGCGCCCCGAGCTCGAGCTCCGAGCCTGCCGGGCCGTGGACGGCAGCTGGACCTCGGCCTCGGGGCCCCGCAGCTCCTTCTCCAGGCGCTGCACGACCGAGGTGGCCGACGCGTGGCCCTCGCCGATGGCGACGTGCAGGGACTCGAGATCGACATGGTTGATCGACTGAGCCAGCTTCAGCATCTCGGGCGAGCCCTGCAGCTTCTGAACGGGAAGGCCCGCCTTGCGCAGCGCCTTGACCAGCTCCTCACGGCCGTTCTCTATGGCCACGTCGCGCCGCTCACGGGAGAACCACTGCCGGATCTTGTTCCGGGCCCGGGCCGTGGCCACGAACCGGAGCCAGTCGCGCGAGGGCGCCGCCGTGGGCACCTTGGCGGTGACGACCTCGACGGTGTCGCCCGACACCAGCTGGGTGTCGAGCGGCATGAGGCGCCCGTTGACCCGGGCGCCGATGCAGCGGTGGCCGACGTCGGTGTGGATGGCGTAGGCGAAGTCGACGGGCGTGGCGCCGTTGGGCAGGGTCTGGACGTCACCGGCCGGGGTGAAGACGTAGACCTCGTCCTGCTCGAGGTCGAGCTTCAGCGACTCGAGGAACTCGGACGGGTCCTCTGCCCCCTTGTCCATCTCGCCGATGCGGGACATCCACGCCGTCTGCGCCCCGGAGGGTCGGCCGGACCGCCCGTCGCGCCCCTCGCCGTTGCGCTGTCGCGAGCCGCTGGCCTGGCCCTCCTTGTAGCCCCAGTGGGCGGCGATGCCGAACTCCGCCCACCGGTGCATCTCGGGGGTCCGGATCTGCACCTCGAGCGGCTTGCCGCCCGGTCCGATCACCGTGGTGTGGAGCGACCGGTACGAGTTGAACTTGGGCATCGAGATGTAGTCCTTGATGCGCCCCTGGACCGGGGCGAAGCTGCCGTGGATGCAGCCCAGGGCAGCGTAGCAGTCGCTCTCGCGCTCGACGACGACCCGGATGCCGACCAGGTCGAAGATGTCGTCGAACTCCTTGCCCTTCACCACCATCTTCTCGTAGATGGACCAGTGGTGCTTCGGCCGGCCGGTCACCTCACCCTGGATCTTGAGGGTCTCGAGCCGGTCCTGCACCTGCTCGACGACCTGCGCCAGGTAGATCTCGCGCTCGGGGGCCCGGGTGGCCACCATCTGCTCGATCTCGGCGTAGCGCCGGGGGTGGAGGGCGGCGAAGGAGAGGTCCTCGAGCTGCCACCGCAGGTCCTGGATGCCGAGGCGGTGAGCAAGCGGCGCATAGATCTCGAGGGTCTCCCTGGCGGTCCGCTCCTGCTTCCACTGCTCCATGGCGGCGATCGTCCGCATGTTGTGGAGCCGGTCGGCCAGCTTGATCAGCAGCACCCGGCCGTCCTTGGCCATGGCGATCAGCATCTTGCGGACGGTGGCCGCCTGCTGGGCCTCCTTCGAGGCGAACTTCACCCGGTCGAGCTTGGTGACGCCGTCGACGATCTCGGCCACCTGCAACCCGAAGCCCGACTCGAGATCGGCGAGGGTGACCGAGGTGTCCTCGACCGCGTCGTGGAGGAGCGCGGCGGCGAGCGTGGTGTCGTCGAGGCCGATCTTGGCCAGGATGGTGGCGACGGCCAGCGGATGGGTGATGTAGGGGTCACCGGTCTTGCGCATCTGGCCCTCGTGGGCCTCCTCGGCGATCTTGTAGGCCCGGGTGATCAGCCCGGTCTCGGCCTTGGGCCGCCGGGTGCGGTACTCGGCGAGCAGCGGGCCGAGGACGTCGGTGCTGGCCGCGGCCTGGCTGCGTCGCCAGGGGAGCACCGTTGCCATGGTGCGAGGCTACTTGGGGCTCGTTGCCCGGACAATGAGCCGACGCCCTCTGCCCGCCCCTCCTCAGTAGGAGACGAGCGCCGTGACCGGCCGGTCCGGCAGGGCTCGGCGGCCGCCGAGGAAGGTCAGCTCGATCAGGAAGGCCAGACCGACGACCTCCGCCCCCAGGGCCTCGGCCAGGCCCACGGTGGCCGCCGCCGTGCCGCCAGTGGCCAGCACGTCGTCGACGATCAGGACCCGCTCGCCGGGGGCGAGGGCGTCGCGGTGCACCTCGAGGACGTCGGTCCCGTACTCGAGGGCGTACTCGGCCGCCTCGACCGCCGACGGCAGCTTCCCGACCTTGCGCACCGGGACGAACCCGGCCCCGAGGCCGTAGGCCACCGGGGCGGCGAGGATGAAGCCCCGGGCCTCGACGCCCAGCACCTTGGTGATGCCGTCGCCGACGTGGGCCGAGACGATGGCGTCAACCGTGTCCCGGAAGGCGGCAGGGTCGCCGAGCAGCGGCGTGATGTCCTTGAAGGTGACGCCCGGCTTCGGGAAGTCGGGGACGTCCCGGATGTGGGTGGCCAGGGGGCACTGCACCCGCTTACCGGCGCTTGCCCTTCTTGCGAGCCTTGGGCTGGATCGCACCCCCCGGGCGTCCCCCCTTGGCTCCCTGGTTCGGGCGTCCCGTCCCCCCGGGCTTCGCCTTGCCGCCGCCGCCCTTGGTCATCGAGGTGGATCCGGAAGCTGCCGTCGTCACCTCGACCAGGTCCTCGTCCTGTGGCGTCGACGGCTCGAGGTCGGGCTCGACCTCGTCGAGGCCGACCACGTCGGCGCTGCCCGAGCCGCCGGGACGCAGCACCGAGGCGCCAGCCCCGCCGCCGGCCTTCTTGGCCTTCGCCGCCGTCGGTCGGTTCCCGCCGCTGCGAGCGACAGCCGCCTTCGCCTTCCCCGAGCCGCTGCCCGCCAGCCCGGCGCGAGCGGCCCCAGCCGGGGTGAGCCGACCGAGCCCAGCGCCGCCGCGCTGCTCGAGGCGGGCCCGCAGCTGGCGGTAGCGCGGCTCCCGCTCCTTCAGGAAGGCCAGGAGCGGCGAGGCGATGAAGACCGACGAGTAGGCCCCCGTGACCAGCCCGATGAACAGCGCCATGCCGAAGTCCCGCAACGTGGTGGCGCCCAGGATGAACGTCCCGATGACCAGCACCGAGAGGATCGGCAGGATGGCCACCAGCGACGTGTTCAGCGACCGCATCAGGGTCTGGTTCATCGACAGGTTGACCACGTCGGAATAGGTGGCCCGGCCGGTGGAGGCCAGCGCCTTAGCGTTCTCGTCGACCCGGTCGAAGACCACCACGGTGTCATACAGCGAGTAGCCGAGGATGGTGAGGAAGGCCACGACCGAGGCGGGTGTGACCTCGAGGCCGGTGAGGGCGTAGACACCGACGGTGACGAGGATGTCGTGCACGACAGCGGCGATGGCGCCCACGGCCATCCGCCACTCGAAGCGGATGGCCAGGTAGGCGGCGATGGCCAGGAAGAAGATCACCAGGGCGTTGCGCGCCTTGTTCGTGATCTCGTTGCCCCACGACGGCCCCACGGTGGAGAAGTCGACCTGCTTGCCTCCGGCGAGGGCTGACAGCTTGTCGCGCACGGCGATGTTCTCGGCGTCGCGGGCGGCGGCGTCCTTGCCCTCGACCCGGGCGGAGACCCGCACGAACGGCTCGCCGCTGGCCGGGGTGAACCGCTGCACCTTGGCGTCGGGGAAGCCGGCGCCGCCCATCACGTCCTGGACCTGCTTGACCGACACGGCGGCCGGCACCTCCCACGACGTGCCACCCCGGAAGTCGATCCCCAGGTTGAGGCCCGAGAGGACGAGCGCGCCGAGCCCGAGGGCGATGACGAGGGCGGAAAGGAGGAAGCCACGGCGCTGCCGGCCGATGAAGTCGATCTGGGTCTCGCCGTTGTAGAGGCGGCTGCCCAGCCCGGCACGCGAGTCAGGGTCGGACTCTTGGACCTCGGCGACGCTCATGCGGGAACCTCTGCGGGCTGGACGACGCGCTTGGCCAGGCCGCGGTTGAGGCCGAAGAAGCGGGCCTCGGTGAAGAAGCGGCTGCGACCGAGCAGGGCCACCATCGGCCGGGTGAAGAACCAGGCGATGACCACGTCGAGGGCGGTGGAGAGGGCCAGGGTGAAGGCGAAGCCCCGGACCGGGCCCACCGTGAGCACGTACAGGATGGCGGCGCCGATGAACGAGGTGCCGTCGGCCACCAGGATCGTGCGCCACGCCCGGTTGAACGACCGCCCGACCGACGCCTTGACGCTGCGCCCGCCTCGGAGGTCGTCCTTCAGGCGCTCGAAGTAGACGATGTAGGAGTCGACGGTGACGCCGACCGAGACGATCACACCGGTGGCCCCGGCCAGGCTGAGCGCCAGCCCGCTCGTCTTCGAGAGGTACGTGAGGATGGAGTAGAGCAGGGCCCCGCTGACGCACAGTCCGAGCATCACCACCACGCCCAGGGCCCGGTAGTACAGCACCATGTAGAGGAGGACGAGACCGAGGCCGATGCCGCCGGCGATGAGCCCGGCCCGCAGGGACTCCTTGCCCAGGCTCGGCGACACCGTCTGGCGCTGCTGGGTGACCAGCTCCACCGGGAGCGACCCGTACCGCAGGACCAGGGCGAGGTCCTTGGCCTCCCGCTCGCTGAACTTCCCGGTGATCTCACCGGTGCCGTTGAACTTGTTGGTGTTGATGCTGGGCGCCGACTTCACAACCCCGTCGAGCACGATGGCCAGCCGGCCGCTGGGGCAGACCGCCGGGTCGGGTGGGTTGCACTTGCCGGCGATGCCGTCGAACACCCCCGACCCCTTGCCGGTGAGCTGGAACGACACCTTCCAGTCGCCCCCGGTCGTTGGGGCCTCGGCCTTGGCCGTGTCGACGATGGTGCCGTCGGCCAGCGAGGGGCCCAGCTGGTAGATGGCGATGTCGTTGGCCCCGTCCTTCTCGGGTAGCACCACCTCGGCCTCGGGCTTGTCCTCTTCTCGCGGGGTGGTCTTGGGGGCCTCGGGGCCGGGGGCGGCCTGGTTCAGGGCCGGCCGGAACCGCAGCTGCGCGGTCTGGCCGACGAGGGCCAGGACGCGGTCGGTGTCCTTCACCCCGGGCAGCTGGATGATGATGTTGTTGCCCTGGCGGGTGATGTCGGGCTCGGCCACGCCGACGCCGTCGATCCGCTGGCGGATGATGGTGATGGCCTGGTTGAGGGTCTCGGTGCTGGCCTTGGCGCCTTCGGCCGGGGCGAGCACCACCGAGGCCCCGCCCTGGAGGTCGAGCCCGAGCAGGGGCGCGGAGCTGGTGGCGAGGACCGCAGCCAGCCCGCCGACGGCGAGCAACACGATGAAGGCCAGCGAGAGCAGGTGGTTGCGCTTCATGGGGCTTGCGCACCCTACAGCAGGACCAAACCCCGGTTGGCTCAGGCGGCGCCGTTCCACCAGAGCGCGAACGTCGGACGGGGCGGCGCCTCGCCCTCGGCGTCGAGCAGCGCCCGGATCTCGCCGTCGCGCTCGGGGCCGACGCAGAGGCGGCGCCGCAGCATGGCCACCATCTCGTCCCGGCTGTCGCCCGGCCGGAGCCACCGCCGCTCGAACGCCTCCGACCCGACGTCGAGGCCCATCTCCTGGAGGACGGCGACGGCGTCCTGCGCCGTGGGGGTCCTCGGCCGCTCGAGCCCGTGCAGCGCCCGCCACAGCGGGCTCAGGTTCGACGTCGGGTGGTCGCCGCTCAGCTCGACCACCACGCGGTGGCGGGCGTGGTCGGTCAGGGCGGCGGCGAAGGGGACGAGGTCGGCGACGTTGTAGAAGACGTGGGAGCAGACGACCACGTCGGCGGCATCGACCTCGCCGGCCACCTCGGGCCACGTCCCCTGCACCTCACGGTGGGACACGTCCCGTCGATCGGCCGCCTGGGCGAAGGCCTCGAGCATGCCCTCACTCGGGTCGGTGCCCACGAGCAGCGCGGCCGGCGGGGCCAGCGGCAGGCTGGCTGCGCCACCTCCGACGCCGACGTCGAGGACCGACCCCCCCTCGGGGAGGGCCTCCAGGGCCCGGCGGCGCGACGGCCCCGGTGCCTCGTCGACGGCCTGCTCGGCCCGCCTGGCGAAGACGCTCGGAGGGAAGTGCCACGGCGACTCCGGCGCGGCGTCGAGGATCTCCTGCGGGATGGCCCAGTCGGCGAGCGCCACGCGCCACCGCTCGGCTGCCGTTCCTGCTCCCATGGGCGCACGCTAGCGACACGGACTGCCGACAGGTCGACCGCTGGCGTGACAGCGGGGACCTCCCGGTGCCACGCTCCGGCCATGGCTTCAGCAGACTCAGACGCTGGCGAAGGCTGGTACTTCAACGTGGTGAGCAAGAAGGTCGAGCACCACGAGCGGAGCAAGGGCTCCGACCTGCTCGGCCCGTACCCGGACGAGGCAACGGCCGGCCGCGCCCTCGAGATCGCCCACGAGCGCACCGAGAAGGCCGACGCCGAGGACGCCGCCTGGGAGGGCTAAGCCCAGAGCCCTGCGGGATCAAAACAGGCGGGGGGCGTCGCCGGGCGCCGGGGGGGTGAGCCCGGCGTGAGCCCAGGCGGCGGGCGTGGCCACCCGGCCCCGGGGGGTGCGGACGAGGAGGCCCTGGACCAGCAGGAACGGCTCGTAGACCTCCTCGACCGTGTCGGGCTCCTCGCCGACGCTGACGGCCAGCGTGCTGAGGCCCACCGGGCCTCCGCCGAAGCGCCGGCACAGGGCGTCGAGGATGGCCCGGTCGACCTTGTCGAGGCCGAGCTGGTCGACCTCGAGCCAGGCCAGCGCCTCGGCCGCCACGACGACGTCGATGTCTCCGCCGGCCCGCACCTCGGCGTAGTCGCGCACCCGGCGCAGCAGGCGGTTGGCGATGCGGGGGGTGCCCCGGCTGCGGCGGGCGATCTCAAAGGCGCCGCTGGCATCCAACGCCACCCCGAAGATCCGGGCCGTGCGGGTG
>JBKJUI010000078.1:0-5656 GCA_046590775.1 Acidimicrobiales bacterium | reverse complement strand
CCTCGGTGGGGCGGACGCCGACTCACCCGATCGCGACCGTCGCTTCGCCGTCGTGCGCCACGTCGCCGACCTCTATGACCGCTACGCCGTGCACCGGCCGGCCATGGTGCTGGCGTGGGCCGCCGACCGCGACGAGGACGGCGACGGCGATCCGCTCCCGACCGACGTCGCCTGGCAGGCCGAGCTGTGGCGCCAGCTGCGCCGGGCCGTCGGAACGCCGAGCCCGGCCGAGCGGCTGGTCGATGGCTGCCGGGTGCTCGCCGAGGACCCGGGCCTGGTCGAGCTTCCGGCCCGGCTCTCCCTGTTCGGGTTCACCCGCCTGCCGGCCAGCTACCTCGACGTGCTGCGGGCGCTGGCCCACCACCGTGACGTGCACCTGCTGGCCCTCCACCCGTCGCCGGTGGCGTGGGCCAGCATCGCCGATCTGGGCGTGGCCGACGGGTCGTTGGCCGCCGACGCCGTCCGCCACCCGCTGCTGCGGGCGTGGGGCCGGGACAGCCGGGAGATGCAGCTGGTCCTCGGCGAGCGGCTGGCGCAGGACGAGGCCCGGGACCTGCACCACCCGCTGCCCGACGAGGTCCCCGCAACGCTGCTCCAGCGCCTGCAGTGCGCCATCCGCCACGACGCCCCGGCCACCGGCGCGCCCGCCGTGCTCGACGCCGGCGACCGGTCGGTGCAGGTCCACGCCTGCCACGGTCGGGCCCGGCAGGCCGAGGTCGTGCGGGACGCCATCACCCACCTCCTGGCCGACGACCCCACCCTCGAGCCGCGGGACATCGTCGTCATGTGCCCCGACATCGACGAGCTGGCCCCCCTGCTGCACGCCGCCTTTGGTGGCGGCGCCCCCGTCCCGGGGGAGGGCGCCGGCCCGCCCCGCCTGCCCTACCGGCTGGCCGACCGGTCGCTGCGCCAGACCAACCCGGTGCTGGGCGCCGTGGCCGAGGTGCTGAACCTGGTCGACGCCCGCCTCACGGCCAGCCAGGTGCTCACGGTCGCCGGCCTGGCGCCCGTGCGCGAGCGCTTCCGGCTGGACGACGACGATCTGGCCCGGATCGGCGGGTGGATCCGCGACACGGGCATCCGGTGGGGGCTCGACGCCGCGTCCCGAGCCCCCTACGACCTGGCCACCGTCGAAGCCGGGACGTGGGACGCCGGCCTGGTCCGCCTCCTGCTGGGCGTGGCCATGTCCGAGGACGAGCACCGGCTGGTGGGCGGCGCCCTGCCGCTCGACGACGTCGCCGCCGGTGACATCGCCCTGGCCGGACGGTTCGCCGAGCTGGTGTGCCGTCTCGGGCTGGTGGTGCGGTCGATGGCCGAGCCCCTCGACATCGGCGGCTGGGTGGCAGTGATCAACCGGGCCGCCGACCTGCTCCTCGCCACGCGTCCGGGCGATGCGTGGCAGCGCGGCCAGCTCGACCGGCTCCTGGGCGACGTGCAGGCCGAGGCCAGTGGAGCCCGGCCGTCGCCGCTGCGGCTGGCCGAGGTGCGCGACCTGCTGGCCGATCGGCTCCGAGGCCAGCCCACCCGGGCGACATTCCGCACCGGCGACCTCACCATGTGCACGCTCGTGCCGATGCGCTCGGTGCCCCACCGGGTCGTGTGCCTGGTCGGCCTCGACGACGGTGCGTTCCCCCGCCCCGGGGCGCCCGACGGCGACGACGTCCTGGTCCGCGCCCGCCATCTCGGCGACCACGACAGGCGGGCCGAGGACCGCCAGCTCCTCCTCGACGCCGTCCTCGCCGCCCGGGAGGCGCTGGTCGTGACCTACGCCGGCCGCGACGAGCGCACCAACGAGGTGCTGCCGCCGGCCGTGCCCCTGAACGAGCTGCTCGGCGTCCTCGACGCCACGGCCGCCACCGCCGACGGGCGCCCGGCCCGCAGCCAGGTCGTGCACCACCATCCGCTCCAGCCGTCCGACCGCCGGGGCTTCCTGCCAGGTGAGCTGGGCACCGCCGAGGCGTGGAGCTTCGACCCGTCCCAGCTGGCCGGCGCCAGGGCGGCCGCCGGTCCTCGGCGTCAACCGGGGCCGTTCCTCCCCGCCCCGCTCCCTCCGCTGCTCGCCGACGAGATCTCGCTGGTCGACCTGGTCAGGTTCGTCGAGCACCCGGCACTGGCGTTCCTCCGCCAGCGGCTAGGGCTCGGCCTTTGGTCCGAGCGGGACCAGGCGCTCGACGCCATGGTGGTGGAGCTCGACAACCTGGCGGCCTGGGGTGTGGGCGACCGGCTGGTCACGGCGATGCTGGCCGGCGGTGACGTCGACGCCGTCTGCGCCGCCGAAGCGGCCCGTGGCCTGCTCCCCCCCGGTGACCTCGGGCGCGGTGCGCTGACCCACGCCAGGGGCAAGGCCGAGGCGGTGGCCGAGGCGGCGTCGTCGGCGGGCAGCGGCCCGCCCACGTCCCTCGAGGTGGACGTGCCCGTGGGTGACGGCCGCCGCCTGACCGGGACCGTCCCCGGTGTCGTCGGCTCGGTCGTGCGGTCCACGACCTTCTCCCGCCTCGGCCCCAAGCACCAGATCGGCGCCTGGGTGCGCTTCCTCGCCGCCAGCGCGTCCTCTCCGCAGCTGCCGCTCTCGTCAGCCACCGTCGGGCGGGCGAAGGACGGGGCCAGGACGATCGTGGCCGGTCCACTCGCCGGGACCGAGGCCGGTCGGCGCGAGCGCGCCCTCCACCTGCTCCAGATCGTGGTCGACCTGCGCGACCGGGGCCTGCGCGAGCCGCTGCCCCTCTACCTCGACACCTCGTACCGCTATGCCTGGGCCCTCAGCACCGGGCGCGAACACCCGGCGGAGGAGGCCGAGCGGGGCTGGGCGTCGGGGTGGGCGGCCGGGCGCTACTGGGAGCGGGAGGACAAAGACGCCGCCCACGTGCTGGTTCTCGGAGGCGAGCAAACCTTCAGGGACGTGCTCGCCGACCCGCCCGGGCCCGACGAGGACGGGGAGGGGTGGGCGGTCAGGGAGCCGACCCGGTTCGGCCGCCTGGCCCGCCGCCTCTGGGACCCCGTCCTCGCGGCCTCCACCGAGAGGTCGGCGTGATCGACGCCACGGCGGTCGAGGCCCCGGCCGCCCTCGACCCGTTCGACCCGCTCGAGCCGGTGGGCGAGGGCATCACCGTGCTCGAGGCCAGCGCCGGCACCGGCAAGACCCACGCCGTGGCCTCGCTGGTCGTGGCCGAGGTCGCCCGGGGCCGCCCCCTCGACGAGCTGCTGGTGGTGACCTTCACCCGCAAGGCCACGGGCACCCTCCGGGAGCGGGTGTGGCAGCGGCTGGCGGCGGCGGTGGCGGCCCTCGGCCCGGCGGCGCCGCCACCCGGCGACGCGCTGCACCGGCACCTGGCCACCGGACCGGCCCTCGAGGTCGCGGCCCGTCGGGCCCGCCTCGCCCACGCCCTGTCCGACTTCGACGCCACCACGATCGCCACCACCCACGGGTTCTGCCAGCAGGTGCTGGCCAGCCTCGGGGTGGCGGGCGACGCCGAGCGCGACGTCGAGCTGATCGAGGACGTAGCCGAGCTGGTCGACGACGCCGTCGACGACCTGTTCGTGCGGCGCTTCGCCGCCGGCGGCGAGGTCCCCTTCGACCGGGACGCCGCCCGGCGCATCGCCAGGGCCGTCGTCGAGAACCCTGATGCGGCCATCGCCCACATCGACCGCGACTGCGATGCCGACGTGCAGCGCCTGCGGTTCGCCCTCACGCTGCGGCGGCGCATCATCGACCAGAAGCGGCGGGGCCGGCTGGTCACCTACGACGACCTGCTCGGCCGCCTCGACGCCAGCCTGGCCGACGAGGACCGGGGGACCCTGGTGGCCGACCGCCTCCGACGCCGCTTCTCCATGGCCATCGTCGACGAGTTCCAGGACACCGACACCGTCCAGTGGCGCATCCTCCGCTCCGCGTTCGGCGCCGCCCCGTGCCGGCTCGTACTGGTCGGCGACCCGAAGCAGGCCATCTACGCCTTTCGTGGCGGCGACGTCCACGCCTACCGCGAGGCCACGGCGGCGGCCCGGGGCGGGGCCATGCTCGGGCTGGGCGAGAGCTGGCGCAGCGACCAGCCGCTCCTCGACGGCATCGACGCCTTCTTCGCCGGCGCCCAGCTCGGCGGCCCCGGCATCGTCCATCGCCCGCTGCTGGCCCGCCCCGGGGCGGAGCAGCCCCGGCTCCTCGGTGCCGACGGTGCAGCAGCCGGGGCGCCGCTCACCGTCCGGATCGTCGACCGCAGGAGCGGTCACGTCGAGATCACCCCGCGCGACCGGGTGGCCAAGAAGCCGTCGGCCCGGCGCTTCATCGCCGAGGACCTGGCCGGCGAGGCCGTGCGCATCCTCACCTCGGGCCAGGAGATCGTCGAGCGCGACGAGGAAGGGGCGGCCGGCCCGCCCCGGGCCCTCGCCCCGGGTGACCTCGGTGTCCTCGTCCGCAGCCGCCACGACGCCGAGCGGGTGCGGGCCGCACTTGGCGGCCGGGGTGTGCCGGCGGTCGTCCACGGCGGTGGCGACGTCATGACGACCGAGCCGGCGAAGGCCTGGCTCGACCTGCTGCACGCCCTCGAGCAGCCCTCGTCCACGACCTGGGTGCGGACGGTGGCCTCCGGCCCGTTCTTCGGATGGGACGCCACCCGCCTGGCCACTGCGCCCGAGCACGAGTGGGACGAGGTCGACGAGCGGCTGCACGACTGGGTGGCCGTGCTGCGGTCCTCCGGCGTAGCGGGCGTCCTCGCCCGGGTCGAGGCCGCCACCGGCCTCACCCGCCGCCTCCAGGGCCAGAGCGGGGGCGAGCGACTGCTGAGCGACCTGCGTCACGTGGCCGAGCTGCTCCACGCCAGGAACGCCGCCCACCCGTCCTCGCCCGCCAGCCTGGCCCGCTGGCTGGCCGAGCAGCGGCGAGCCACGACGGGGCGGGACGAAGGGCGCCGGCGCCTCGAGTCCGACGTCGACGCCGTCACCGTCCAGACGATCCACAGCGCCAAGGGCCTGGAGTTCCCGGTCGTGCTCCTGCCGTCGCTCTGGGAGGGGCCGTACACCGACGAGAGGGAGCCCCCCGTGTTCCACGACGACTGCGGCACCCGCTGCGTCGGCGTCGGTGGGGACAGCGCAGTGCGCACCGGCCACGTCGAGGCGGCGGGCCGGGAGCAGGCCGAGGAGGAGCTGCGGCTGCTGTACGTGGCGCTCACGCGCGCCCGGCACCGGGTCGTGCTGTGGTGGGCCACCGGCAACGACGCCGCCCGCTCCCCCTTCGCCCGGGTGCTGCTCGGCCGCACCACCGGTTCCGGGGCCGTCCTCGACGTGCTGCCCGGGGGTCCCGACGAGGAGGACGTGCGCCGAGCGCTGCAGGGCCGGGCCGAGGACTGCGCCGGGGCCATCGCCGTCGAGGAGGCCACCGGTCCGGGCGGCGACCGGTTCCACCCGGCGGCAGCCGACGCCCGGACCCTCGGGGTCCGATCCTTCACCCGCACCCTCGACGCCCGATGGGCCCGCACCTCCTACAGCGCGCTGACCGCTGCCGCCCACGACGCAGGGATCGCCGCAGCCGGCGCCACCGTTCCGTCCACCGCCCCAACCGCTCCTGCGGAGGTGGCCGAGGCCGACGAGGCGACGACGCACGACGAGCCGACGGTTGGCTCGGCCACCTCCGCAGGAGCGGTTGGGGCGGTGGACGGAACGGTGG
>JBKJUI010000505.1:0-8054 GCA_046590775.1 Acidimicrobiales bacterium | reverse complement strand
TCGGCTGGAAGGGCAGCTTCGGCACCGGCAAGGGAGGCGACGCGATCACCAGTGGCCTGGAGGGGGCGTGGACCAACGACCCGATCCGGTGGGACAACGGCTACTTCGAGAACCTGTTCGGCCACGAGTGGGAGCTCACCAGGAGCCCGGCCGGGGCGCAGCAGTGGACCCCCAAGAACCACGAGGCGCACGATGCGGTGCCCGATGCGCACGATCCGTCGAAGCGTCACGCGCCGATGATGGCGACCACGGACATCGCCCTGATCGTCGATCCGGTCTACCAGGAGATCTCGAAGCGGTTCCACGAGAACCCTGACCAGTTGGCCGACGCGTTCGCGCGGGCGTGGTACAAGCTGCTGCACCGCGACATGGGACCCATCACCCGCTTCCTCGGCCCGTGGGTCCCGGAGGCTCAGCCGTGGCAGGACCCCGTCCCCGCCGTCGACCATGGCCTGATCGGGGACGATGACGTCGCCGCCCTCAAGGGCAAGCTCCTCGCATCGGGGCTGTCCATCTCCCGGCTGGCCACCACCGCCTGGGCGTCGGCGGCCAGCTTTCGCGGCACCGACATGCGTGGCGGGGCCAACGGGGCGCGGATCCGCCTGGCGCCGCAGCGGGACTGGGAGGTCAACGACCCGGCTGAGCTGGCCACGGCCTTGCAGACCCTCGAGCAGATCCAGCAGGACTTCAACAGCTCGCCGTCCGGATCCGGAGGCCAGATGGGAACGAAGGTCTCCCTCGCCGACCTGATCGTCCTGGGCGGGTGCGCAGCCGTCGAGCAGGCGGCGAAGAGCGCCGGGCACGACATCACTGTCCCGTTCACGCCCGGGCGCACGGACGCCTCACAGGAGCAGACCGACGTGGAGGCGTTCGCCGTGCTCGAACCGACCGCCGATGGGTTCCGCAACTACCTCCCGGCCGGGGAGAAGCTGCCGCCGGAGACCCTGCTGCTGGACCGGGCCTACATGTTGACGCTGACCGCTCCCGAGATGACGGTTCTGATCGGCGGCATGCGGGCCCTGAACGTCAGCTTCGGGGGAGCCGGACATGGTGTGCTCACCGACCGGCCCGAGACGTTGACCAACGACTTCTTCGTGAACCTGCTCAACATGGGCACCGACTGGAAGGCATCCGCCTCTGCGGAGAACGTGTTCGAGGGTCGGGACCGCGCCACGGGCGACGTCAAGTGGACGGCCACCGCCGTCGACCTCGTCTTCGGTTCGAACTCCCAGCTCCGAGCCACGGCGGAGGTCTACGCGTGTGACGACTCGAAGGAGAAGTTCGTGTCTGACTTCGTGGCTGCATGGGACAAGGTCATGAACCTCGATCGCTTCGACCTCGGCTGATCGAGGTCCGGCGCTGGTGACCGGCTCACGCCGAGCCGGTCACCACGGGCCTACGGCACCGGGAGGGAGGCAGCGATGGTGGCCGCTCGGGCGAGGTCGCCCGAGCGGCCGGCGGCGATCAGCTCGACCAGGGAGGCGGGCATCCCGGAGCCGGTCGGGCTCGACGGGCCGATGCGGGCCCAGAGCGCTTCGAGGACGACCACGTCGCCGCTGACGGCGTCGGCGTCGGCCGCGCCGGCGTCGGCCACCAGCTGGCGCGCCCAGAGCCGCATGCGGTCACGGTCGACTTCGGCAGGAGGCCGGTGCCGCAGCTGGAGGTCGAGGCTGGCGTGACCCACCTCGATGGCCGCCCGCTGGATCCGCGCCGGTCGGCGGGAGGCTACGGCGGCGACCAGGTCGGCAAGCCGGTCGCTGAGCTGCGACACCAGCGTGGCTGGGCCCTGGCGGGGGTCGTAGCCCGTCCAGGCCTCGGTCATGGCGTTGACGGCGGCCGTCACCTCCGCCCGGTCAAGCGGTTGCGAGCCCGGTCTCCCGAGGATCCTCTCGGCGCCCGAGGAGACGGAGGCCAACACCGGAGGGACGGGTCCGCCGATGGCGTCGATGGGGAGCGCCAACGCCACGTTGTAGAGCTCGTCCTCGGACTGGAGCCGGGCGTCGAGCTCCCCGTAGCCGGGCGCGAAGGTCTTCTGCTCGAGAGTGCCGTCGAGCAGATGCTCCTGGAGCAGGAGCGCCCCGTGGACCCGGCCCCGGGGACCCTCGACCGTCTGGTCGACCGATCGCACCGTCACCTCCTCGGCGCCCTGCCCCGGCGCGTTGACCGAGCGGAAGACGTCGCCCGGCCGGGGCTGCGAAGGCATGACCATCCCGGGCTGCCCGTCCCGCCCGGCCAGCCAGCTCCCCTCACGATCCACGAGCACGCCCCCGTCATAGTTCGCCGCCTCCTCGCCGAAGTGCCACACGGCCCCGTCATCCGCCTGGGCGTAGAAGTCGGTGGCCACCTCCGCCACCCGGCCGTCGCTGTAGGCCACGAGCTGGGACACGACGGTGGGCACCCTGCGCCCGTCCCACTCCACGAGCCTGGTCCCTGGCAGCAGCGACACCTCGAAGCGCACCCTGTCACCCCCCTCGGCGCCGAGCTGGATGACCTGGGTCAGCTGGCTGATCGGGAGCAGCGGGTTCGTGATGGTCGTCGAGCGGGAGAAGCGCGGGAGGCGGACGTCGCTGCGAGCACCGGGCAACACCTTCACCTTGGTCGGCCGTGGAGCGACCGGCGCTCGTCGATCCTCGCCGATCCCGCTCAGCCCGGTCAGCAGCATGGCCACGAGCGCAACCCACACGACGACCGCGCTGCTCGGGTGGTGCCTGGGGCTCCGGTGCTCCGGGCGCTCCAACCTCACCTCCCGAGGGCCGTCTGCGTCTGCTGCTCGCAGCATGCGCCACCCTGCCTGAAGGCAGCCTGAACGCGCCGATCGTCCGTCAGTCGTGCTGGACGGGGAGGCGGACCTCGAGCCGGGCGCCGCCTGGCGGGGACTCGCCAACCGAGACGCTGCCGCCGTGGGCGGCGGCCACCTGGGCGACGATGGCCAGGCCCAGCCCCGTGCCTCCGTCGTCGCGGGCGCGGGCCTCGTCGAGCCGGACGAACCGCTCGAACACGCGCTCCCGGTCCCCGGCCGGGATGCCGCCTCCGTCGTCGTCGACCCGCAGCACCACCGAGCCGTCGCGCTCGCCCAGGCTGAAGGCCACCCGCGACCTTGCGTGCCTGGCTGCGTTGTCGGCCAGGTTGGCCACGAGCCGGCGGAGCTGGGCCGGCTCGCCACGCACCCGGCCCGCCGACACGCCGCTGGTGTCGACCGCGACCGATGCCGTGGTGCGCAGGCGGGCGGCTGCGTCGAACACGAGGTCGTCGACGTCGACGCTCTGCGTCGGGCGATCTCGGCCCTCGTCGGCCCGGGCCAGGACCAGGAGGTCCTCGACGAGAGCCTGGACCCGGAGGTCCTCGGCCAGCACCGTCTCGGCCAGCTCGCCCAGCGTCGTCCGGTCGGGGTGGGCCCGGGCGACCTCGGCGTGCTGGCGGATGCTGGCCACGGGCGACCGAAGCTCGTGGGAGGCGTCGGACACGAAGCGCTGCTGGCGGCGGTGGGCGTCCTCGAGCCGGGCCAGCATGCGGTTCATGGTCACCGCCAGACGGGCGATCTCGTCGGCACCGGCGGGCTCGGGCACCCGCCGGTGCAGCGCCGACGAGGAGATCTCGTCGACCTCGCGCCGGATCAGCTCCACGGGCCGGAGGGAGTGGCCCACCACCCGCCACGTCGTCAGACCCACGATCAGGAGCAGTGCTGGGATGCCCGGCAGCAGGATGCGGCTCACCACCCTCGTCGACTCGGCCACCTTGTCCAGCTCTCGCCCGGCGACCACTGTGACCGGCCCGCCGGGCGTCAGCGCCTCGGTGGCCACGAGCACGAAGCGGTCGTCGCCAACGGGTGCGCGCACGGTGGCCGACTGCCCGGGGCGCAGGCGCACGAGAGCAGGTCGGCCCTCCATGTTGTGGCTGGACGCCACCACCCGGCCGTCCGGGTCCAGCACCTGGATCAGCTGCTCGTCGTCGTCGGCGATGGGCAGCTCGGTGAGGGGCTCTGACGACGCCGCCAGCACGGCCCCGACCTCCTCGGCCCGGAGGCGGGCGGCGTCACTGACGCCGCCGCTCAACGTGTCGCGCAGCACGGCCAGGAGGACGAGCGACCCGATGAGGAGGGCGGCTCCGACGACCACCACCGCCCCGGCGGTGGTCCGCAGGCGCACCGACCCGGTCCACCCGCCCCGGCGGCCCCTGGCGGGAAGCGCCACCGCCTCCTCAGCCCTTCCTTCAAGCGCCATCGACGTCCAAGCGATACCCGATCCCGCGCACCGTCCGGATGGAGCTCCGGCCGAAGGGTCGGTCGATCTTGTTCCGCAGGTGGCTCACGTACACCTCGACGATGTTCGGGTCACCTTCGTAGTCGGTGTCCCAGACGTGGTCGAGGATCTCCCGCTTGGAGACGACGTCGTCCCGATGGCGGAGCAGGAACTCCAGCAGCGCCAGCTCCCGTGAGGTGAGGTCGAGGCTGACGCTTCCGCGCCAGGCCCGCCTGGCCGCCGGGTCCAGGCCGAGGTCTCCTGCCGCGAGCACGGCCGGGCGCGGCACGGAGCCCCGCCGGACCAGGGCGCGCAGTCGGGCGAGCAGCACCGCGTAGGAGAAGGGCTTGGTCAGGTAGTCGTCGGCTCCGGTGTCGAGCGCCTCGACCTGGTCGTCCTCCCCGTCCTTGGCGGTGAGCATCAGGATCGGCGTCCACACCTCCTCGGCTCGCAAGGTACGGCAGACCCGGTAGCCGTTGACTCCTGGCAGCATGATGTCGAGGACGATTGCGTCGTACGGGTTCTCGCGAGCCATCCACAGGCCGTCGGTCCCGTTGCGGGCGACGTCGACGGCGAAGCCCTCGGCCTCCAACCCGTTGCGCAGGCCGGCGGCCATGCGCTGCTCGTCCTCGACCACCAGCACGCGCATGCCGTCAGGCCGGGGCGGCCGCCTTGAGGCGGGCCAGCTCCTTCCTCCCCTTCCCGTAGCGGAGGTAGAGCGTCGGGACGATGAACAGGTTCAGCAGCGTGGAGGCCACCAGCCCGCCGAGGATGACGATCGCCATCGGGTGCTCGATCTCCTGGCCGGCGACGGAGCCGAAGATGACGAGCGGGACGAGGGCGAGGCCGGTTGTGAGCGCGGTCATCAGAATGGGTGCCAGCCGCTCCTTGGCGCCGCGCACGACCAGCGCCGGTCCGAACGGCTCGCCTTCCTCGTGCTCGAGGTGCTGGAAGTGGCTGATGAGCATGATCCCGTTGCGGGCCACGATTCCGAGGACGGTGAAGAAGCCGACCAGCGAGCCCAGCGAGATCACGCCGCCCGCGCCGTAGGCGGCCACCACGCCGCCGAGCAGGGCCATCGGGAGCGTGAACAGGGACAGGAGCGCCAGACGCCAGCTGCGCATGGATGCACGGAGCAGGAGGAAGATGGCCAGGACGGCGCCGCCGGCGAAGAGCAGCAGCCGGCTTTGCGCGGCCTTGGCCTCGGCATGCTCGCCGATGGTCTCGGCCCGGTAGCCGAGGGGGAACTTCACGTCCTCCATGCGCTCGTCCACCTCGCCCGCCACCGAGCCCAGGTCGCGGCCCTTCACGTTCGCCCCCACCTCGATGCGGCGGGCCCGGTTCTCGTGGCTGATGCTGTTCGGCGTCGGGGCGACCTCGACTCGGGCCAGGTCCCCCAGTCGCATCCGTCCTCCGGTCGGCGTGTCGATCAGCAGGTCGCGGACGCTCTCGACGCTGGTACGGGTCTGCGGAGTGCTCCAGACCGTGACGTCGTAGGTCTTGCCCTCGCGGAAGAGGTCGCCCACTTCCTCGCCGGCCATGAGCGTGGACGCGGCGCGGCGCACGTCGCCCGGCTTGAGCCCGACCTTCTGCACAGCGGCCAGGTCGACCTCCACCTGGATCTCGGGCACGTTGACCTGGAGCTCGACCTTCTCGTCGATGATGCCGTCGATGGAGCCCAGCATCTCCTTGATCTCGTTGCCCTTCTCCCGGAGCACGGCCAGGTCTTCGCCGTAGATGCGCACGACGATCGCCTGCCCCGACCCGGTCAGCACCTCGCGGATGCGCTCCTTCAGGTAGGTCTGCACGTCGCGCTGCAGCCCGGGGTAGCCGTCGACGACCTTCTGGACCTCTCCCAGGGTGCCGTCGTAGTCGGCCGAGGGGTCGATGCTGATCCAGTTCTCGGTGAAGTTCACCCCGACGACCTCATCGGCGAGGATGGCCTGGCCGATGTGGGCCCCGAAGTTGCGGACCCCGGGGACGGTGCGCAGCTCTTTGCTGGCCTGAACCGTGATCCGCTTCGACTCCGGGAGCGAAGTGGCCGGAGCGGCGACCCAGTGCATCAAGAAGTCACGCTCCTTGAAGTCGGGCAGCAGCGAGGTGCCGAGCTGGGGCAGTACGGCGAATCCGGTGACGAGCATGGCCCCGAGGACGGCCAGGCCTGCGCCTGGCCGGCGGACGATCGGCCTCAGCACGGCTGCGTAACCCCGCTGCAGCAAGCCGGTGAGGGGTGAGCCCCGCCGGTCGAGGTTGGCGCGGCTGAACAGGATGAGGCTGAGCGCCGGCGTGACCACCAGGGCGATGACGAGGGACACCAGCACGGCCAAGGCGTAGGAGAAGGCCAGCGGTCGGAAGAAGGCGCCGGTGAGCCCCTGCAGGAAGAAGATGGGTACGAGCGCCGCAGCCTCGATCAGCGAGGCGTAGACGACGGCGCCGCGCACCTCGAGCGAGGCGGCGAGGATCACCGCAGGCGCGGACTTCCCGCTTCCGGAGGCGCGCTCCAGCCGAAGGCGGCGGACAATGTTCTCGACGTCGACGATGGCGTCGTCGACCACGGCCCCGATGGCGATGACCATCCCCGCCAGGATCATCGTGTTGAGCGTGCTGCCCCTCCACGCCAGCACGAGCATGGCGGCCATCAGCGACAGCGGGATGGTGACGACGCTGATGAGGGCGCTGCGCCAGTCGAAGAGGAACAGGACCAGGACCAGCACCACGAGGAGCGAGCCCAGCAGCAGGGACTCCTTGATGTTGTCGATGGCGGTCTCGACGAAGCTGGCCGGCCGGAAGATGGTGGTGTCGATGTTGAAGCCGGGCAGCCCGGGCTTCATCTCCTCGAGGGCGGCCTCTACCCCGCGGGTGACGTCGAGCGTGTTGCCCCACGGCAGCTTCTCCACGACCAGCATCAGGCCCTCGCCGTCGTTGATCACGGCATCGCCGATGAGCAGGTTGGTGCCCTCCTCGACGTTGGCCACCTGGTCGAGGCGGAGCGTGTTGCCGTCCTGGTCGACGACCGGCAGCTGCCCGAGGTCGGCGGCGGCGAGGATGGGCAGCTTGTGGCGGACCGGCAGCCGCTGCAAGGGAGTCTCGAGGAACCCGCCGGTGCCGACGTGGGCGCCGGTCGAGTACTTGAGCAAGCCGGCATCCAGGGCGTCGGCAGAGACCTGCATGACCTGGTCGAGCGAGACGCCGTGGGTCTTCATCCGCTCGGGGTCGGCCAGGACCTGGAGCATCTTCGGGCGCTCGCCCCAGATGGCGACGTTGGCCACCCCCGGCACGCGCAGCAGCCGGGCGCGCATCGTCCAGTAGGTCATCATCGACAGGTCCATGATCGGGTACTGGTCGGAGGTGATGCCGATCTTCATGACCCGGCTGGTGGCGGACAGGGGCTGGAGGACGAAGGGCGTGCCCGACCAGCTGGGGAGGGTCGGCGTGACGCCGGAGAGGCGCTCCTGCACCAGCTGCCGGGATCGCAGGAGGTCGACGCCCGGCTGGAGGATGAGCTGGATCGACGAGAGCTGGGCCACCGACTTCGACCGCATGATGTCGAGGCCGGGCAGCCCGTTCAGCGACTCCTCGAGTGGGACCGTGACCAGGCTCTCGACCTCGGCGGGGGCCAGGCCGGGGGCGGCTGTCTGGATCTCGATCTTGGGCGGGGCGAACTCGGGGAAGACGTCGACGGGCATGTCACGGATCTGCCCGAACCCGACGAACATCATCATCGCCGCGAAGGCGATCACGAGGAAGCGGTACTTCAGGCTTGATGCGACGATCCAGCGCATCATCGGCGGCGACCGCGCCCCTGTCCGCTCACTT
>JBKJUI010000315.1:0-5753 GCA_046590775.1 Acidimicrobiales bacterium | reverse complement strand
CACGACAGCACGCCGCCGTCGCCCCGCAGCGCCAGGCTGTGGTTGCCACCGCCCGACACCGCCACCACGCCGCTGCCCTCGCCGAGCCCGCTCACCTTGACCGGCCTCGACCCATCGCTGACGCCGTCGCCGCCGCCGTCGCCCAGCTGCCCGACGTCGTCCCTTCCCCAGGCCAGGACGCTGCCGTCGCCTCGCAGGGCCAGGCTGTGGGCACTTCCGGCGGCGAGCGCCACCACGCCGCTGCCGGCCCCGAGCCCGGCCACCGGCACCGGCGTCGACTTCTCGTCGAAGCCGCCACCATCGCCCACCTGGCCGAAGCTGTCCAGGCCCCAGGCCACCACGCTGCCGTCGCCCCGGAGGGCGAGGTTGTGGCTGCCGCCCGCGGCCACCGCCACCACGCCGCTGCCGGCGCCCAGCCCGCTCACGACCACGGGCACGGGCTCGTCGACGTTGCCACCGCCGTTGCCCAGCTGGCCTGTGCGGTCGTAGCCCCAGGACATGACGCTGCCGTCGGCGCGCAGCGCCAGGCTGTGCTCCCAGCCGGCCGCCACCGCCACCACGCCGCTCCCCGGCCCCAGTCCCGAAACCCGGACCGGCGTGGAACGATCGGTTCGGGTGCCGTCGCCCAGCTGCAGGGCGTAGTTGTCGCCCCAGGCCATGACCGTGCCATCCGCCAGGAGGGCCAGGCTGTGGGTGAAGCCAGCGGCCACCGCCACCACCCCGCGGCCCGGCCCCAGGCCGCTCACCGCCACGGGCGCAGACTGGGGAGGGTCGGCGCGGAAAGACTCGAGGGGCCCGCCGTTGCCCAGCTGGCCAAAGGTGTCGTCACCCCAGGAGGCGACGCTGCCGTCGGCGCGCACGGCCAGGCTGTGCCGCGACCCGGCGGCGACGGCCACAACGTCGACGCCAGCGCCGAGCCCGGCCACTCCTCCTGGTACGTGCTGGTCGATGAAGCCGCCGCCGTCACCCACCTGCCCGGAGCCGTCCCCGCCCCAGGCGCGGAGGCCACCGGCATCCGCGCCTGCGCCGGCGGGCGCAGGATCGAGCACCAGCGGCGGGGTGGCGAAGATCACCGTCGCGGCGACCGCAGCGCGCCAGGGCGAGCTTCGCCTCGCCTTCGTCCGACCTCCTGTGTGCCTCAGCGACCGCACCACCCCGAGGTCAGCTCCCACCGGTGGTGGCCCCGGCCGCCGATCTCTGCGGTCAGCCCGCTGACGGGCCACAGGAAGCGGTCGACGATGATCACCTCGCCGCCGGTCTGGAGGGTCTGCTTCTGGACGGTCACGGTCACGCTGCGGTTGCAGCGGCGTTGCAGCCCACGACGGGACTGGGACGCGGACGGCCCGTCAACGATCCGAGGTGGTGTCCAGTGCCGAAGGCCAGCTTCTCCCCGTCGCGTGGGCACAGCCAGGATCGGTCGCCGAGCGACGACGGCACTCCGCCACCACGTGACCCCTCGCATCCCGACCTTCCCCCTGGCGCGCCGGTCGCACCCTGATCACTCAGAGCACCTGAGCAGGCGAAAGGTTCCATTCCTCCGCGAACACCCCTGCCCGTCGGGGCGTCTTCGGTTCCAGGCCGGCCCGCGTACCTTCGACGAGATGAGCCCGACGGGACCGACCTCGGCCACGGCGCTGATCGACGACCTCGACCGGATGCCGTTCGACAACCGGTTCACGGCCGAGCTGCCGGCCGACCCCGACCCCACGAACCGTCGCCGCCAGGTGCCCGGTGCACTCTTCAGCCGGGTCCAGCCGACACCGGTGGCGGCCCCGAGGACGATGGCGTGGTCGTCCGAGGTCGCCGACCTGCTCGGCCTCGACCCGGGGCTGTGCCGGTCCGAGGACTTCGCCCAGGTGTTCGGGGGCAACCGGGTGCCGACGGGGGCCGACCCGTTCGCCATGAGCTACGGCGGCCACCAGTTCGGCAGCTTCGCCGGCCAGCTGGGCGACGGGCGGGCGCTGGCCCTGGGTGAGGTGCTGGACCGCGACGGCGACCACCAGACCCTCCAGCTGAAGGGAGCCGGCCCCACGCCCTACTCACGGCGGGCTGACGGCCGGGCCGTGCTGCGCTCCTCTATCCGCGAGTTCCTGTGCAGCGAGGCGATGCACCACCTTGGCGTCCCCACCACCCGCGCCCTCTCGCTCGTGACGACGGGCGACGACGTCGTCCGCGACGTGCTGTACGACGGGCACGCAGCACCGGAGCCCGGGGCGGTCGTCTGCCGGGTGGCGCCGTCGTTCACGCGGTTCGGCAGCTTCCAGCTGCCGGCGGCCCGGGGCGAGCACGACCTCCTCCGGACGCTGACCGACTTCACGATCCGCACGGACTTCCCTCACCTCATGGCGGCGGGCCCGACCCTCGAGCAGCGCCTGCCGGCCTTCTTCGCCGAGGTCTGCGAGCGGACCGCGGCGCTGGTGGTGCACTGGATGCGGGTCGGTTTCGTCCACGGCGTGCTCAACACCGACAACATGTCGATCCTCGGCCTCACCATCGACTACGGGCCGTACGGCTGGCTCGAGAGCTTCGACCCGGGCTGGACCCCGAACACCACCGATGCCGGCACCCGCCGCTACCGCTACGGCGCCCAGCCCCAGGTGGCCCACTGGAACCTCCTTCAGCTGGCCAACGCCCTGGCCACGATCTTCGATGACTCCGAAGCACTGCAGGTCGCCCTCGACCGGTACGGCGACGCGTACAACGAGGGCTTTGCAGCGATGACCAACGAGCGGCTTGGGTGGGGCCCGCCGCAGGAGGGCGACGACGCCCTGGTCGAACAGCTCTTCACGCTGCTCACCCGCACCGAGGTCGACCAGGTGCTGTTCTTCCGGGACCTCGCCCGGGTCCCGCTGGACCCCGCAGGCACGCGGCCCGACGAGGAGCTGCTGGCTCCACTGGCCGACGCCTGGTACCAGCCGGAGGAGCTGTCCGGCGAGGTCGGCGAGGCCTTCGCCGCCTGGCTGCGGGCATGGGGCGGCCGGGTGGGCGCGGGCGGGGTGCCCGAGGCCGAGCGGCGCCGGCGCATGGACGCGGTCAACCCCCGCTTCGTCCTGCGCAACTACCTGGCCCAGGAGGCCATCGACGCCGCCGAGAAGGGCGACGCGTCGCTCGTGCACGAGCTGCTCGACGTCCTCCGCCACCCCTACGACGACCAGCCCGGCCGCGAGCGCTTCGCCGCCAAGCGCCCAGAGTGGGCCCGCCACAAGGTGGGCTGCTCGATGCTCTCCTGCAGCTCCTGAGGCCCTCGGCCCGACAGGTCGAGGTGAGCAATCGGTATCAGCTCGGCCCCTTCGCGCTCAGAGTCCCGGAGGCTCGCGGAAGGGGGCGACGGACCCCTTCCGCGAACCTCACTCCGGCAGGTGGCAGACCGCCTCGACGTTGTTGCCGTCAGGGTCGCGCACAAAGGCGCCGTAGTAGGCGGCGTGGTACTCGGGCCGCACCCGGGGCTCGTGCAGGACCTCGGCGCCGGACACCACCGCCGCATCGAAGAAGGCACGGACCGAGGCACGGTCCGCAGCCGTGAAGGCGACGTGCACCGGCCGGTTCGGTCCAGCATCGGCGAGGGGCCCCAGCCAGAAGTCGGGCATGCCGGCGGCGCCGTAGCCGATGACCTGGCCGAAGTCCATGATCCGCCCACCGCCGAGCGGCGCCAGCGCCGCGTCGTAGAAGGCGGCGCTCGCCGCGACGTCCTGGCACTGGATGGAGAGGTGGTCGAGCACGGTCGCGGAGCGTACGGCGCGACGCTGGCCCGATGAGCCCGCCGCTGCACCCCGACCTCCAGGCCGTCGCCGGCCTCCTCGGCACCTGGTCGGGGCGTGGACACGGCGAATACCCGACGATCGAGCCCTTCGACTACGACGAGACGGTCACGTTCGGCCACGTGGGCAAGCCGTTCCTGGCCTACGCCCAGCGCACCACGCACGCCGCCGACGGGCGGCCCCTGCACGCCGAGGTGGGCTACCTGCGCAGCCCGGCCCCGGGCCGGGTCGAGCTGGTCCTGGCCCACCCGACCGGCGTGGTCGAGCTCCAGGAGGGCACCTTCGACGGCACCACCCTGCGCCTGGTGTCCACCACGACCTCCGGCACGACTTCGGCCAAGGAGGTCACCGCTCTCACCCGCGAGCTGACCCTCGACGGCGACGACCTCCGCTACCGGCTGGCCATGGCGGCGGTGGGCCAACCGCTCACCCACCACCTCGAGGCCCACCTGAAGCGCACCGCCGCCTCGCCCTGACCCCCTTCGAGTCTGCCCACTTCTGGTCCCCAGGCGAGCCGGAGGTGGGCAGACCCGAGGGGCGGCTCAGTGGCGCTTGACGCCGCCGTACTTCATGCGGGTGTCGCTCATCGATGCAGGGCGGGCCTCGGCGTCGCGAAGGGCAGCGTCAACCACCTCGCCGACGAAAAGCGTGTGGCTACCGAGGTCGAGGGTGTGACGCACCGAGCAGTCGAGCCAGGCCAACGCCTCGTCGAAGACCGGCGCCCCGGTCGTGGCCGCCCGGACGGGCCGGCCGTTCAGGGTCGAGCCGTCGTCGGTGGCCGGCTTGGAGAACTTCACGAACACCTTGGTCTCGGCGGCGTCCCACAGGTTGACCGTGAACGAGCCGCCCTCGGTGATCAGCTGGTGGGTCACTGCGTCGTTGTCGACCGCCACCCCTACGAGCACCGGCGCCATCGACAGCTGAGAGACCCAGCTGGTCGTCATGGCGTTGCGCCGGTCGCCGGCTCGGGAGCCGACCAGGGCCAGGGCGTTGGGGATCTTCCACGTGACCTTGTTCACCAGCTCGTCGTCGAGGGCCATGCCCCGAGGCTATGGCTTCAGCCCTTGGCGGGCATCTCGCAGGTCGGTCACCGTGCCGTTGTCGAGGCCCTGGTCGAGGAGGGCCCAGATGTCGCGAGCCACGTCCTCGGGATCGGCGAGCTGGCCGGCCTCGTTGAGGTCGAGGAACTTCTGCTTCGAGGGGAAGTCGTCCTGGTCGACGGCGCGCAGCTTCGCCTGCATGTCGGTGGCCACGGTGCCGGGGCCGATCGAGAGCACCCGCACCCCGCCCCGCAGCTCCTGCTCGGCCCCGGCGTTGCGCACCCACTGGTCGACCGCCGCCTTGCCGCCCCCGTACGACGTCCATCCCGGATACACGCTCTTCGCCGCCCCCGAGGTCAGCATGACCAGGTGACGCTCCGCCTCCACCTCCTTGGCCGCCGCCAGGAAGAGGTGGCCCAGCACCTGCGGGGCGGCGCTGTTCAGCAGGACGTTCGCCTGGTAGGCGTCGGCGTCGACCTCACCGGCGAACCCGATCGGCTCGAGGGTCCCGGCGGCGTGCACGAGCACCACCTGGTCGCCGTCGAACCCGGCCAGCTCCCGGCGGAACGACTCGCCCACGACCGCCCACGAGGAGGGGACGCCCAGGTCGGCCTCGAGGTGCTCCCCCAGCGCCGGCGGCCGCCGGCTCACCCCGATCACCCGCGCCTCCTCCCAGGGCGCGGTGGCGGCGAGCGCCGCCCCGATCCCGCTCGACGCCCCCGTGATCCAGATCAACGAGCTCATGTGCCCGTGCTACCCGACTGTCGTCGTCGCCGATCACCCGCCCCCCGGGTCTGCCCGGTCCTGTACAGCCCAGGGACCAGAAGTGGGCCAACCCGACCGACCCCATTCGGGGTCTGCCCGGTCGAGCCATCCTCCTGAGCGCCGCCGGGTCCCGCGGCGTACCGTGGTGCATGGCGCAGGCGAAGGTGTTCGTGGACGACGCGGTGCTCGG
>JBKJUI010000117.1:0-10663 GCA_046590775.1 Acidimicrobiales bacterium | reverse complement strand
TTGGCGGCCTGGGCCTCGGGGCGGCCAACGAGACGATCGAGTTCGTCGTGACCCTGATCGACGACGGCAGCCAGGTCGGCGGGTACACCAACACGGGCTGGGACCTGGTTTCCAACGTCGTCGGTGCCAGCGTGGCCGCCGGGGTCATCGCCCGCGCCGGGCAGTCGCGGGCGGCCAAGCGCCCGTGATCGCGATCCGGCCCGTGCGGCGCCCGCTGCTGGGCGGCGCCGTCTTGCTGGGCGCAGCCGTGGTGGCCCTCGGAGCCGCCACTCCGGGGTACTCGCACGGTGCCGACACCATCAGCGGGCTGGCCTCGCCCGGCCAGCCCCACGCCGCCGCCGGCCGCGCCGCCCTGGTGGCGTACGGGTTGTCGGTGGTGGCCGGCGCCGGCGCTGTCGGCCGCCACGTCCCCCGACGCAGCCGCCTGCTGGTCGCCCTCGTCCGGACCTACGGGTGGGCAGGTGTGGTGGCCGGGCTGGCGGCCAAGGGCCTGCCCGGCACGGCGCCCACCACGGCCGGCGCAGTGCACGTGGCCGCCACGCTGGCGGGCGGTGGTGCCGTGGTCCTGGCCATGGCCGTGGTGTGGCACGGCGGGCTCGACGCCCCTCTCCGGCGGGCATCGGGTGTCCTGGCGTGGACCGTCCCGGTGCTGGCGGTGATCCTCGAACGCTGCTGGGGCACCGGCGTCTACGGCTACGTGGAGCGCGTGCTCGTGGCGCTACCGGTCGTGTGGTTGGCCGTGCTCGAACGACCGCTGTGGCGCTGCGGCCAGGACCGTCGCAGACGCTCTTACGGATGTCGAGCCGCACCTGCTCAGAATGCCCGCGATAAGCGAACGCGTAGTCGATGCCGCCCGCCACAGAATGACGTCTTTATCGACTCGGCGCGCCCGGATCCCCAACCAGTAGCGTGCGGAACGTGTCAAGCCCCGTGAGACAACTTCTCATGCGGATTTGATGAGTGCTTCGGGGGTGGGTTCGTTGATCCACGCGACGGTCGGCAGCTTCGGTGGCGTGGGACGGCGGTGGCGGAAGCGGGACGGGTTGGCGACGTAGGCGGCGTCGAGGGTGACCGCCCGTTGGGCGCGGATCTCGGTGGCGGTGCCGAAGTGGACCGAGGCGGGGGTGTGCAGGCCGATGCCGGCATGGCGGTGCACATGGTTGTAGTGGTCGAAGAAGGCGGCGCAGAACGCCCGGGCGTCCTCGATGGACCCGAACCGGCCGGGGAAGGCCGGGCAGTACTTGAGGGTCTTGAAGTTCGCTTCCGAAAACGGGTTGTCGTTGCTCACGTGCGGCCGGCTGTGGCTGCGGGCGACGCCGAGGTCGACCAGCAGCTGGGCCACCGGCTTGGAGGTCATCGACGTACCCCGGTCGGCGTGCAGGGTCAGCTGATCACGGGCGATGCCGTGGCGCTCCAGCGAGTCGGCGATGAACGCCTCGGCCAGCTCACCCGTCTCGGCCGGCGAGACCATCCACCCCACCACGTAGCGGGAGAAGATGTCGATGATGACGAACAACTCGTAGTAGGTGCCCCGGGTGGGACCCTGGAGTTTCGTTATATCCCACGACCACACCTCGTTCGGTCGGCGGGCGATCAGCTCGGGGCGCTTGATTTCACATCGGCGCTGTCGCGATGATCGGTCTCAGTGGCATGGGGGCCGTTAGCACCGCTCTCCCGCCCTACGACGGCTTCGAACTGGTGCGAGTCGCGGTAATTCTTTTTGATGTGGTCTGTGTTGCGTGCGGCATCCTTGGGCTGCAGCGCTTCGGCTACCTCCCGGCTCGTAGATCAGGGGCGTGACCCGCAGCGACACCTGTGGGGCACCCAGCCACGACGCGCGGCCTCGTCAGAACGCCCGCATCCTGCCAGGCCGTAGTGCGCCTCTTGGCGCGCCCTATTGCCCGCAGCGTGTGCAACCGCGCCGAAGACGGCCCGCCCGGAACGACAGCACAGAAGTGTGGTGACGACGGTCCCTGGCGTGCCGAGCGTCAGCGGCTTGCGCCGGCGATAAACGTCGCGACGATGTACGTGGCGTGGCGGTCGAGCGACACCCGGGCTCGGTCGTAGCGCATCGTCGTGCGGGGATCGGCGTGGCTCGCCGCCTCCTGGACGTCCCGGAGGGGGACGCCGGCGTCGAGGGCGGCGGTGATGAAGGCGTGACGGAGGGTGTGGGGACCGACCCGCTTGGTGATCCCGGCGCGGCGGGTCAGGCGGCGGACGATCCGGCCGGCGCCGTGGCGGTCGAGGCGTCGCCCCTCCGAGTCGAGGAAGATCGGTCCTGTCAGCGCCGAAGTAATTCCCTAGCTGGAGTGGTTTGACGCCGACGTAATTCCCTACCCCGGCGTTGCCGTAATTCCCTGGTCCGCTGTCGGGACGAGGGTCCGCCCACCGGGCTCCTTGCACCTGTAGACGCCTTGCTCCCCGAGGAGCGAGGTTCCCCCAGATGGCAAGGAGGCAGTTCGAAGTGATCGACGTTGTTGAGGTGCTCCAGCACTGGCACGCCGGCCGGCCGAAGTCGGTGGTGGCGACCAGCTTGGGTATCGACCCGAAGACGGTGCGCAAGTACGTGGCCAGGGCCACCGAGGCGGGGCTCGCCCCCGGCGGAGCGGCCCTCGGCCGGGCGGAGTGGGCGGATCTGGTGCGGGCCTGGTTCCCCGAGTTGGTCGACGCCAAGGCCCGCAGCCTGACGTTCGCGGTGATCGACTCCCATCGGGCGCTGATCGGCGAGATGGTGGCTACCAACACCGTCGCCACCGTGCACCAGCGCCTGCGAGACGAGCACGGCCTTGCCGTCGGCGTCTCCAGCTTCCGCCGCTATGTCGTGTCCGAGTTCCCCGACCAGTCGCTGCGCGGCCAGGTCACCGTGCTTCGCCCGGAGGTTGCCGCCGGCGAGGAGGCACAGATCGACTACGGGCACCTGGGCTCGTGGCTGGACCCGGCGACGGGGCGGGTCCGCCGGGTATGGGCGTTCGTGATGGTGCTGGCCTGTTCCCGGCACATGTTCGTGCGCCCGGTGCTGCGCCTCGACTCGGCGTCGTGGGTGGCCGCCCATGTGGCCGGGTTCGCCTTCTTCGGAGCCCCCCGGCGACTTGTGCCGGACAACCTGGCCACCGGCGTGGACCGGCCCGACCTCTACGACCCCAAGATCAACCGCTCCTACGCGGAGCTGGCCGCCCACTACGGCTGCCTGGTCGATCCGGCGAGGGCGCTGAAGCCAAAAGATAAGCCCAGAGTCGAACGGCCGATGCCCTACGTGCGGGACTCGCTGTGGCGGGGCCGGGACTGGCGCGACGAGGCCCACATGCAGGCCGACGCCATCAGGTGGTGCACCGAGGTGGCCGGGCGCCGCCACCACCGCAGCCTGGAGGGCGCCGAGCCGCTGACCGTCTTCTCCGCCGTCGAGGCCGAGGCGCTGATCGCCCTGCCGCCGGCGGCGTTCGAGCTGGCCCGGTGGTCGACGCCCAAGGTCGGTCCCGACTGCCACGTCAAGGTGTCAAAGGCGCTGTACTCGGTGCCGTGGCACCACATCGGCAAGCGGGTCGACGCCAGGGAGGGTGAGCGCACCGTCGAGGTGTTCGTCGACGGGTTGGTGGTCAAGACCTGGGCCCGGATTGACAAGGGCCGCCAGACCGACTGGGCCGACTACCCGCCGGAGAAGGTGGCGTTCTTCATGCGCAACCCGACCTGGTGCCGCCGCCGGGCGGGTGAGCTGGGTGACTCGGTCACGGCGGTGATCGCCTCGCTGCTGGAGGTCAACGCCCTGCACCGGTTGCGCTCGGCCCAGGGCGTGGTCCGCCTGGCCGACAAGTACTCGCCCGAGCGCCTCGACGCCGCCTGCGCCCGGGCCATCGCCGTCGGCGATCCGTCCTATCGCACCGTGAAGGGGATCCTGGTAGCCGGCACCGAGTCCGAGGGTGCCGCCGAGGACGATGGTGTCCCGGCCGCCCCGGCCCATCTGCACGGCCCGCAGGGCCTGTTCGACACCGAGGTGGCGTCGTGACCCGCACCCACCAGCTCGAGGCCAGCCTGCGCACGCTCAAGCTGTCGGGGATGCTCGACACGCTGGAGGCCCGGGTGGCCCAAGCCCAGGCCGGCGAGCTCGGTCACGTGGAGCTGCTCCAGGTGCTGTGCGAGGACGAGATCGCGCGGCGCGACGCCGGGGCGCTCGACCGGCGCCTGCGGGCCGCCCGCTTCGAGTCGGCCGCCACAATCGAGGACTTCGACTTCTCCTACAACGCGAAGGTCCCGGCCGCCCACATCCGTGACCTGGCCACCCTGCGCTTCCTCGACGCCGGCCAGTCCGTCGTCCTGCACGGCCCCGTCGGAGTGGGAAAGTCCCACGTCGCCCAGGCCCTCGGCCATGCCGCCTGCCGGCGTGGCCACGCCGTGGCGTTCACCAAGACGTCGAGGCTGCTGGCCGACCTGGCCGGCGGCCACGCCGATCGCAGCTGGGAGTCCCGCCTGCGCCGCTGGGCCCGGCCGGCGCTGCTCATCCTTGACGACTTCGCCATGCGCCAATTCACCCCGACCCAGGCCGATGACCTCTACGAGCTGATCAGCGAACGGGCCGGGGCCAGCGTGGTGATCACCGCCAACCGGGCGGCTGAGGACTGGTACTCGCTGTTTCCGAATCCGGTGGTGGCCGAGTCGATCCTGGACCGCGTCGTCAACGGCGCCCACCACATCGCCATGCCCGGCCGCAGCTACCGGCCCAAGCACCGCCCCGTCGCCGGGGGCGGCTCATGAGACCCATCAGCACCGTGGACGAGATCGTGGCCGTGCTCGGCGACCTGAGCCTGCTGCTCCGGCGCGACCCCGATGCCCTCGCTCGCCGCCAGGAGATCCTCGCCACCAAGGCGGAGCTGGTGGAGCGGGTCCGGGCCGAGGAGGAGGGCCCGGTGGCCGTGGCCATCCCGTCGGGCGACGATGACGCGACGATCACCTGCCCGGTGTGCGGGAGCGCCTTCGTGGTGACCGGGAAGCGGCGGTATTGCAGCGACCGCTGCCGGCGCACCGCCTGGGTCCGCCGGCACCACTCGCCGCCCGCTGCCGTCGTCGTGCCGGCTGCCGTCGGCTCCCGGCGCCCGCACACCGTCTACGAGTGCGACGCCTGCGGCCTGCGGGCGTTGGGCGAGCAACGCTGCGAGGACTGTGGCACCTTCATGCGCCGCATCGGCTTCGGTGGGCCGTGCCCGAGCTGTGGCGACCCGGTGGCGGCGGGAGAACTCATCGAGGTCGTCGAGGTCACAGGACGATGATGCCCGCCGTCGCATGCGTCACGGCCGGCTGCGCCAACCTCGTCATCCGGAGCTCCCGTCCCGGCCGACCGGCCGTCTACTGCTCGCCGGAGTGCCGAATCAAGCCCCGTCGGCCCCCGATCATCGTGGAGATCGACCACCCCGCCGCCAGCCCCGACGGTCGGCCGGTGCAACGGGTATGGACGGTCCGACTGCGCCGCGGTCAGCGCGTCGTGGTCATCGCCGACGGCCTGGGTTGGCCGTCGGCCACGGCCCTCGCCGGACAGCTCGACGATCTTCTTCACCCTGGTCCCGGGACGAAGGGAGGAGCGATCGAGTAGACACTCATCCCAGGAGCCCGGTGGGGAATAACGGCAACGTCGGGCTAGGGAATTACGGCGGCGTTCACAGGTCCCTCGCTGCGCTCGCCCACGGCCAGATCGATGGCCCGCGCCGTGCGCGGCGCCAGCGGGATGGTGACGACCTTGCCGCCCTCGCGGGTGATCAACAAGGTGCGGTGGCCTCGCTCGAGGCCGAGCCGCTCGATGTCTGCTCCCACGGCCTCGGAGACCCGCAGGCCGTTGAGAGCCAGCAACGAGACCAAGGCGTGGTCCCGGGCATTGGAGAGCCCGGCGGCCACCAGCAGCGCGCCCACCTCGTTGCGGTCGAGGCCCACAGCGTGCGACTCGTAATCCACCCGGGGCCGGCGCACGTGTACCGCAGGAGAGCGGACCAGCAGGCCCTCCTGCTCGGCGTATCGGTAGAAGCAGGTGATGGTGCACAGCCGCCGGGCGATGGTCGACCGGGCCCGTCCCAGCTCCTCCAGGTGGCGGGCGAAGGACTCGATGTCGGACCGCCGGGCGGCGAAGAGGGCGAGGCGGCGCTCGGCACACCAGGTGGCGAACTGGCGAAGGTCGTGGGTGTAGGCCTGTCGGGTGAGCCCGGAGTAGCCGCCCAGGAAGCCGGAAAGGGCCTGGGCCTCCTCGGCGGTGAAGGGATCGTCGAGAGCGACGAGCGAGGTGGTGGTTGGCGGATTCGGCTGCATGCTGGCCTCCAGTCATGTCGAGCCGAGGCGCCGCCTCGGGCGTGACGCCCCGGCGTTGGTCGCTGTCAATCGTAGGGACACGCCCCATCGGCGGAGCTGGCCGCCCGGGATCTCCGCCCGGCCGTCGCTACGCTGTGGTGGATGTCGCGACTTGACCGCATCACCTCGGACCCGTCGATCTGCCACGGCCAGCCGACCGTCCGTGGGCTGCGCTACCCGGTCGAGAACCTCCTTGGGTTGCTCGCCTCCGGCATGACCATCGAAGAGGTCATCGAGGACCACCCCGACCTCGAGCGGGAGGACCTCCTCGCCGCGCTTGAGTTCGGGGCGCTGGCGTCGGGCATGCGCCGAGTGGTGCCACTCGGCGCGGCGTGAGATTTCTCGTCGACGCGCAGCTACCGGTTCGACTCGCACGACGGCTGGCCGACGGCGGCCACGATGTCGTCCACACCTCTGAGCTGCCCAAGGGGAATCGGACGACGGACGCCGACATCAATTCGCGGGCGGACGCTGACGATCGGGTCGTCGTCACGAAGGATCGCGACTTCGGGACAGCCACCTTCTTCGCTCGACGCCTCGCCGACTGCTGATCGTCGCAACCGGCAACATCAACAACGACGATCTGTTGGCGCTGTTCGACCGGCACCTCGACTCGATCGTCGCCGCTCTTGACGAGGTTCGATTCGTCGTTTTGACCGACGACCGGCTGATAGTTCACGAGGATCGCTGAGCGAGGCTGCCCGCCGAGCAAGAACGCACAGTTGCCCGTCCGGTGCTCGCTCGTCTCGTCAAAACGCCGCCTACATATCGACGGCCCCGAATCGCGTGGGGCCATCTAGCCTTTGGAAGTGGATCACGCACCAAAGCCTGACCGGAGTTCTGAGGAGCGCTCGGACGACGAGACGGCTCGCACCAGCGCCGAAGCCGGGCGGTCGGAGTTCGAATACAACCAGTGGACATTCGAGGGGGAGGTCGAACGTCTCGGCTCCTTCTCAAGCGGCGCCTCTCGAGCGAGAGGGTGGAAGCGAGGCGTCGGGATCTTCTTGGTCATCGCCATGCTGTCACCAATCGTGTTGGCCTTCGTGGTCTGGGTGGCCCAACTTCTATAGGTGTCCGTGCGTGTCCGGAACGCGACAATCTGCCCGCACCGGGCGCTCGGGCTTCGCCGGCGCAACGCTACAGATCGACGCCAGGTGACCGCCGATATGTCTGGGGTGCAAAGGCGCCTCGGGTACCAGGCTGGGACTGGCCGAAGAGGCGATCGATGACTTCCAGGCCGTCGTGGCTACCGTCACCAGTCGTGCCACCAGGCACGTCGGAGCACGCGGGTTGCCTCCGTCACAGGCCAAACTTCGATGTCGCCGAGCCGCACGATCGGGCTCCCGCCCTCGGAGGGATTACCTCTAACCTCGGCCTCCGTCCACTCGCCTGATGGCACCTGAGGAGGGACGTTCACCACCTCGAAGTGCACCGTGTCGCCTTCGGGCTCGGCTGACGTGAGAGGGGCGAGGGAGACCATCGCCGCCGGTCCAGATCCGCTGCCGGTGCTCCACCACAACCTCACCCTCATCCGTTGGGCCGGTGCGCTTCGTGCCTGACGAGCGCGTCGAAGCGCCTTCAGGCTCTTGTGGCTTGGATGACGCCGGCGAGGCCGGCAAAGAAGAGGCCAATGCCCGCCGCACTCATACGGCCTCTGCCGCCGGTGGCCACGAGAACGGCTCCGACAAAGAACAAGACGACGCCGACGACCGCCGACAGCACACCCTCTCGGTGTCTGCGGACCATGAGAGCCTCCCAGGCGGCAGCCGAAGATCCGCTGAGGCTCGGGGACTGACGCCAGGAGGGACTGGTGCCCACGACGTCTGGGTGGGCAAGGACTGTCGCATCTCGCTCGGCGAAGATCCTGAGGGCATGGGAGGCTGGCGACTGGAGCGGCAAAGAAGGCGCGATCGCGAGGCCGTCTTGACAACGAAGCGTCAACTTCGTCCCCGGAAGCGGCGGGGCGTCGAGTTCGACCAGGTCACCTACCGGCACCCGGGGCAGTTCCTGATACGGGTCGAGCGGGACAACGCCGACGGGCGTGGCATAGGCGTTGGCGTCGGGGGGGTAGATGAGCGCGACGGCTCCTTCCTCTCCCTGCTCGAGAACCAGCCGGTACCGAATGGGAGACGCGGCGGCGTCAGGATCGCTCAAGAAGGGCATCCTGCCTCAGCACAGAAGACGCCTCCCCCGTAGAGGAACAACACTTCCTAGAACCCAAGCTGGGGAGAACGCACATCTTGCCCGCGCTGTGCGCCCCGGCTTCGCCGGCGCTCGCTACAGATCGACGCTCCGGCGACCACCGATATGATGTGCTCGCACACGCCAGGCAAGCCGCCCGCCGCGACTCGCACCTCCTACGTCGCACCGCGGAGTTCAGCCACGGCCTTACGTCGCCGTTTAAAGTGACACCGGAATTACAAGTCCAATGAACACCGTAAACACGACAATGTCAAACTGCCATTGTCCAACTCGCGGAGCGGGATCACGAACAAGCCTTGCCACTGAAGGATCGGTACGCAGATACCTCACTGCGACCGTGTTTTCGTCTCCGTCGGGAGGAAGGTAGCGGATTTCCGCATCGGTTTCCCCCGCTCGGATCGCTGGGATCCAAGGCGCCACACGCTGCCCGTCAGCGGTCTCAAACTCGACCTGCACACTTTCGGTGAATAGGAATTCGCCGCCGCCGAGAAAAAGGTTGAAATGGATCGGCTTGCCCCTGGTTGAAATTCCGTCTTCCTTCAACAGCGCAGCGACGCGACGATCGACCCGCTCATGCTCGATGGCCGGAACTGTGACAAGCATGGCGATCACCACAACGGGTAAAATCGCTCTCGCCAGCCACCAGCCACCAGCCACCAGCCGGTAGCCCTTTCGGCCCACCGACGCTCGCGCCGCTGGAGCCTGGCCTCCACTCGGTCGAGGGTTCGGTATGTCCAGTCGTCGACTTTGCTAACCAACCCCACCGGCCTATTCAACAGCGTTGACGTCTTCGGCAGCTACCCCCTACCTGCCGATCGGCCAGCTCACGACTAGCTAGCCTGGGCGGCTCAGGGCGCGTGACGAATGGCGGATCGCGACGCCGGCCGTCGAGGTCGGCGGGGAACCGAACGCCCGCCCAGATTGCCCGGGATGGGTGCTCGCAGGGTTCTGGCACGAGACAACAGATTACGCGGCCGTGGCGGCGCAAACTCCGGCGATAGGTCGGACCCGACGTGCCATCGACTGCTTGCCGCGACGAGCCGAACGGCACGTCGCTGCTACCCGCCAGGCGAGGTGGGGGGTGAGACGAAGAAGTCGTCTGGACACTGGCGCTCTGCGACGGTCGCATCGCCCGGGACACACTGCCCTTCCAATCGCCGCCCGTTGAGCGGCTCAGGCAGCCGGACTCGGTACTTCCCGAATCGGAGATCCGCCGTGCAGGCGTAGTTCTCCTTCACTGGCTCCAAAGCGTCGTTCCAGGCGGCAAGTTCAACCATCGAGTCAGTGACTTTCTCGACCGTCATGTGGCTGAAATACAGGCAGCCGCCGTTGGCTACCGTCACCTTTACCGTCTGATCGTCGGCCTCTACTTCCGACACTCGCCACAGTCCTCGCTTAGAGGAACGGGCGTAGCCGCTGGAATCGGCCGGCTGCGATCTCTCGACCGGGTCAAGCGGTTCGAGACGCGTAGAACTCGATCGGGGGTCGGATGGCGCAGGCGTGGATGATCCGCACGCCGTAAGTGCTGCGAAGAGGAGAGCTGCCAAGGAGAGTCGCACGTGGATTGGACGCTCCACGACTGGAGCGGAGTTCCCCTCACCTGCATTCTCCCTGCCGGATCGTCGAGCCGGCCGTCGCGGCAGGCTGCGAACCGAACCGCGCCCCGAATGCCCGTCAGGCGCCTGCCTGAGGGAGCGACGACGCACGCAGAACAACGCCGGGGTCGCCGAGCCCGGCGTACCGAGACAGTTGGGAGACGGTGATGGGGGACGGGGTACGGGGACGCCATGACCTCGTCGACGCCCGGGGGGATCACCTGCCGGCGCAGCTCCGCCTCCGGTCCCCATGGCATCCTCTCCCGGTGATCCGAGTCGAGCCGTTAACCCAGGCGTGGGCGCAGTCGCTGGCCCGAGGCGACGACGTGTTCTCCCAGCAGTTCGGCGTGCCGGTCGAGGCCGATTGGGCCGGATTCCCGGAAGTCATCTCCTTCATCGACGAGGTCGCTCGCGCCGGCGGCCCCGCTTAGCCCGAATCCACCGATCAGGTTCGGCCGACCGCCGTGGCGGGCCGAACATGACAGCGAATGTGTGAGGACGCCCGATCGGGCGTCGGCTGTGCCCACGGGCCGCTGGACGGGCGT
>JBKJUI010000109.1:0-4014 GCA_046590775.1 Acidimicrobiales bacterium | reverse complement strand
GCGGCGAGATCGTGCAGTGGTGCCACGACCACGGCGTGCTGTACGCCAACACCTCGGTCGAGCTGTGGGACCCCTACACCGAGGCACCCGACCGGCCGCCCCCCGAGCGCACGCTCTACGTCCGGCACATGGCGCTGCGCGAGCGCGCCCGGCGCTGGCGACGGCCGGGCCCCACCGCCGTCGTCGAGCACGGGGCCAACCCCGGCCTGGTCTCGCACTGGACCAAGCGGGCGCTGGCCGACCTCGGCGTCACCGTCTTGGCCGAAGGTCTGGTCGACGCCCCACGACGAGGTCGTCTCGAGGACGCGCTGGCCTCGGAGCAGTGGAACCGGCTGGCCATGGAGACCGGAACCAAGGTCATCCACATCTCTGAGCGCGACACCCAGATCGGCAGCCTCCCGAAGCAGGTGGGGGAGTTCGTCAACACCTGGTCGATCGAGGGCTTCTTCGAGGAGGGGGTGGCGCCGGCCGAGCTCGGGTGGGGCACCCACGAGCGGACCCTCCCGCCGCTGTCCTTCCAGCACGGGGGCGACGGGCCCCGCAACCAGATCTGCCTGGCGAAGCCCGGCATCGACACCTACGTCCGCTCGTGGGTGCCGAAGGGCGGCCAGATCATCGGCATGGTCGTGCGCCACGGCGAGGCCTTCACGATCAGCGACCACCTGACGGTGTGGGGCGACGACGGACAGCTCGTCTACCGACCCACCGTCCACTACGCCTACCAACCGGCGGACGCGGCCATCGTGTCCCTCCATGAGCTGCGGATGGGCGGCTACCGGATGCAGGAGCGGCAGCGGATCATGGACGACGAGATCGTCTCGGGCGACGACGAGCTCGGTGTGCTGCTCCTCGGCCACGACCTCACCGGCTGGTGGGCCGGCAGCCAGCTGTCGATCGACGAGACGCGCCAGCTGGTGCCCGGCCAGAACGCCACGACGCTGCAGGTGGCTGCCTCGGTCCTCGGAGCGGTGGCGTGGATGGTGGCCAACCCGGCGGAGGGCCTCTGCGTGCCCGACGACCTCGACCACCGTGAGGTCCTGCGGTGGGCCGACCCCTACCTCGGGCCCTGCCCCTCCCTGCGCACCGACTGGACGCCGCTGGCCGACCGCGTCGACCTCTACGAGCGCTTCAACGACCGTCCCCGCCCTTCCGACGACGACGTCTGGCAGTTCGCCACCTTCTCCCTCTGAGATCTGCGTGGCTGGGGGAGACTGGCCCGGTGGTGGAGCCGGTGCCGGTGGTGGGGGTGGACGAGGTGCCGGCCGACCGGATCCGGGCCAGCCTGGCCACCTACCGCTGGCTGTTCGGTGAGGAGGGGTGGCATGAGGCGCGACGCCATGCGCCAGCCATCGGCGAGTCGCTGGCCGGCGTCGCTCCCCACTGGCTGGACGAGCTCTCGACCTGGGCGGCGGCCGCCGGTGCCGACATCGACGACCTCCTGGTCCTCAACGCCAGGAGCGAGGTGCTGTCGATCGTCCGGGCCGAACGCCGCCGGGGCGAGTGCACGGTGGTGGCCGACCCCGGGATCCTCGGCCAGACGTGGGACTGGTACGGCCGCCAGCGCCAGGCCATGGTCGTCCTGCGCACGGACGGCTTCCTCACCCTCACCGAGGCCGGGATGCTGGCCAAGATCGGCGTGAACCGGCGCGGCCTCGCCGTCGGGCTGACCTTCCTCGCCTCGCCCGCCGACGGCATCCCCGGCGCCGGCACCCTGCCGGTTCACGCCGTCCTGCGCCTGCTCCTGGAACGTTCCAGCAGCGTGGCCGCCGCCGTGGACCAGCTGGACGACGTGCGGCTCTCCGGTTCGGCCTGCATTGCCCTCGCCGACCCCTCCTCCGCCGCCATCGTCGAGCTGACCCCTGGCGGCCGGTCGGTCCTGCCCGCCGGTGTCCACACCAACCACTGCCTCGACCCCACCCTGCGCGAGATGCAGGGCCCGGTGCCCTTCCTGGACGACAGCGAGGAGCGGATGGCCCGGGCCGGCGCCCTCCGCGCCGCTGGTGTTCCGCTTCCCGATCTCCTGGCGGACACCGCGGGCGGGTGCTCGGCCATCGACCAGCCACCCGACCCGGCTCTCGACGAGCACGACCGGACGGCGACGGTCCTGGGCGTGGTGATCGAGCCACACGGCGGAACGCTCCGCATCGCCCCGGGCCGCCCCAGCGCCACCGGTTTCACCCAGGTCGTGACGCTCTGACGCCGACTGCCGCCAGGAGTCAGGTCTGCGCCCCTGGTCGTCCACCAGGGTCAGAGCTCGTGGACCTCGAGCGGCCCGAAGCCGTTGAAGCCGGCCGAGGCGTAGGCAGCGGTGTAGGCGCCGGCGCTGAGGATGTCGACGGTGTCGCCCTCGGCCAGGGTGAGCGGGAGGTCGTAGCGCGTGTGCTCGTACAGCACATCGACGCTGTCACAGGTGGGACCGGCCAGGATGACCGGCCCCACCGGACCACCATCGCGGGAAGTGAGCATCGAATAGCGGATGGCCTCGCCCTCGGTCTCGGCCAGGCCCCCGAAGCGGCCCACGTCGAGGTACACCCAGCGGTGGGCGTCGCCGTAGCCCTTGCGGGACACCAGCACCACCTCGGCTCGAAGCACGCCGGCGTCACCGGCGATGTAGCGGCCCGGCTCGCACAGCAGCCGCACCGGCAGGTCGCCCAGGTGCCGGTCGACCGCTTTGGTGATCGCCTGGCCGTATGCGCTGATGTCGGGCACCTCCTCGGCGTACCGGGCCGGGAAGCCTCCGCCGATGTTCACGATGTCGACCGCGAGACCAGCGGCCCGGGCGGCGCGGAGGACACCGGCGGCGAGTCGAAGCGCCGGGTCCCACATCTCCGGCTCCCTCTGCTGGCTGCCGACGTGGAAGGACACACCGCCCGGCACGAGCCCGAGGGTCCTGGCGGCGACCAGCAGGTCGACGGCCATGTCGGGCTCACAACCGAACTTGCGGGAGAGCGGCCAGTCGGCTCCCTCGCCGCTGACCAACACGCGCACGAGGACGGTGGCGCCGGGGGCGGCGGCCGCCACCTTGCCCAGCTCCTCCTCGGAGTCCACGACGAACAGGCGGACACCGGCGGCGAAGGCGAGGGCGATGTCCCGCCGCTTCTTGATCGTGTTGCCGTAGGAGATCCGGGCCGGGTGGACGCCGGCGGCGAGGCACAGCCCGATCTCGGCGGGGGAGGTCACGTCGAACCGCGACCCCAGGGCGGCCAGGCGGGCCAGCACGCCAGGGTTCGGGTTGGCCTTCACGGCGTAGTGCACCTCGGCCGCAGGCAGGGCGACGACCAGTGCCCGGTACCGCTCCTCGACCACGTCGAGATCGATCACCAGGCACGGCGTGGCGGGGCACTTCTCGGCCAGGAACCGTTCGATCCTCGGAGGGACGACGCGAGGGTTGGCGCGCTCGCTCACGACGGGTGGCCACGCGGCACCACCTCCAACGCGGGACAGCAGCGTCACGACTCTCCACTCATCCGGCGGCGGCGGGGTCGACGAGCCAGAGCACCGCTTCGGCTCGCACGCGGGCCACCGGCAGGTCCTCGCCGGCGCGAACCCTGGCGAAGGCCTCGCGCTTGTCCTCGCCCTCGATGGTGATGACCGCCAGGCGGGCCCGGGCGATGGCCGAGAACGTGAAGGTCATCCGCCGGAAGGGGTTGCGGCCTGACGGGTCCTCGTTCATCACCACGAGTCGGCCGGCGTCGGCCTCGAGGGCGGGCGACCCGGGGAACAGCGAGGCGGTGTGGCCGTCGGGGCCCATGCCGAGGTGGATGACGTCGATGGCCGGCAGCGTGCTGATCTTCAGCTGGTACGGCTCGGGCCCGTCGTCGCAGCGCATCGGGTGCACCTCGTTGGCCGCGCCGACCTTCTCGAGCAGGGCCTCACGAACCAGTCGCTCGTTCGAGTGGGGGCTGTCGGGCTCGACGCAGCGCTCGTCGCCCCAGTACAGGTCGACCGCCCACCAGTCGATGGCCTCGGCCCCCTCGAGGGCCAGCCGCTCGTACGAGCGCCGGGCGGTGCTGC